>NZ_CP059561.1 GCF_014054725.1 Conchiformibius steedae
AATAAAAGGAGGTTTATGCACCAATAAAAGGAGGTTTATGCACCAATAAAAGAGATTTTTATAGTTTTTCTTTTTAAGGAGATTTTGTTAAAATTCTATTTTTGTGGAATAGTGGAGGATTTATGGGAAATCTAATTGTTAAAGACAATGCATTGATTGAAGCAAGCCATAAATTAAATGAAGTGGAACAAAGAATTATATTATTGGCTATTCTTAAAGCGCGTGAAGTTAGTGATACGGTAGAAGAGTTGAAAGGAAAGAATTTAACTATTCATGCTTCTGACTATATTTCCCACTTCCGTGTAGATAAATCTACTGCATACAGGGTACTTAAAAAGACGGTTGTAAGCCTATTTCGTGCGGAATGGGGCTATAAATTCATCAATAACAAGGGACAATCACAGGTTGCTTATCGTAGGTTTATCCAATCTGCTGATTACATTGAAAATGGGGCAAGTATTCAATTCAAGTTCTCTGACGATATTATCCCGTTTCTAGTAGAGCTGGAAAAACGCTTTACAACGTATGAAGTTAAGCAGGTATCCAAATTATCAAGTGGTTATGCCATGCGCCTGTATGAATTTTTTATGCAACACTTGGATAAAAAAGCTGGTAAAGGCTGGTTGGAAATTTCCCTTGATGATTTGCGCTTCCGCTTTGGCTTATTGCCTACCGAATATAAGGGAATGTCTGATTTTAAAAGATATGTTCTTAATTTTTCATTAAAACAAATCAATGAAAGAACGGATTTGACTGCGACTTATGAGCAACGTAAACAAGGGCGTGTCATCACGGGTTTTCGTTTTGAGTTCATAAAAAATCAGCCTAAACCTAAAAAAACCAAAACTGCGCCGCAACCTGATTGGTTTGCCGAATTTTCAGAAGAAGAACGCACCGCCATTCAAGAGCGGATAGCCGACCATATTGCCCGATTGGAAGCCAGTGGCGAAATCGTGAGCGACTTCCACCGTCAAAACATCACACAAAAAGCGGTGGCGGAGCGTTGGGGCTTGGACGTTTTAGAGCAAAAGAAAAAGAAAAAACAGAAAGATGATAAGAAAAAAGCAAGCGAGCAGGCTTGGCAGAATATTCCTGACGGTACGCGCTTTCGCAGCACAAAAGACGGTTCAATATGGCGTAAAGACGTTGGCAGCTTGGTAGATGAATACAACCGATTTGTTCCTGAATTTATGATTGTTGATTTTCTTCAATATCTTGAAGAGATTTAAAAGGCAGTAAAAAGCCACTTTTCCTTGGAAGGAAAAGTGGCTTGCGTTTGTGGTTTAGTATGGATTCGGGTTATTCAAATAGTCAAACGGTTGAGCCAGTCTTTCTACTTGCTCGTAGCTTAAACTCCGACCATCGGCAAATTCAAATACATCAACCTTATCACTGTTTGATGCTGAATTGGTCATGCGTGGGTTATTGCTGCCAAAGAAGTAGTGATTTTCAAGGGTAATGCGGTCATCACTGATTTTGGAATCAATAATCAGATTACGCCCTTCATTAACAAACAGCACATCACTCAAACGCAGCCCATTGATTTTTAATTTATCCTGACCAAAGGATTCTTGAATGGTGTCGTGTCCGTCGCCTAAATTGAAAATGTAGGTGTCGTTACCGAAACCACCGCTCAATTTATCGTTGCCTTTACCACCAATCAGAACATCATCGCCGAAGCCGCCGTCCAGCTTGTCATTGCCGTTACCGCCATTCAGGGTGTCGTTGCCAAAGCCACCTTCCAATGTGTCATGACCATTGCCACCATTTAAGCTGTCATCACCGAAACCACCTTCCAGCGTGTCATTACCGTTGCTGCCACGCAGAATATCGTTACCAAAACTACCGTCTAACGTATCATTGCCACTTCCACCATTCAGGGTATCGTTACCAAAACCGCCGTCCAGCGTATCATCGCCGTTGCCGCCATTCAAGATATCATCGCCAAAACTGCCGTCCAATGTGTCGTTGCCGTTACCACCATTTAGGGTATTATTGCCAAAACCACCTTTCATCACATCGTTTTTGTCCGAACCTTCCAATTTATCATTGCCAAAACTGTCTGTGGTATTGGGTTTGACTGGGGGTGTGGTTGATGCCCCATCTTCAGGTTGTTCGGTGGGTTGTTCAGGTTTTGGATTAATTGGTTTGGGATTAACCTGCAAATTGATGTGGGTGGCAACCGATGCTTGGTTGGTGTCGGTGGCCGTCAATTTCAAATTCAGACTGCCCGCGACATCAGGTGTCCCGCTTAAGGTTTGCGATTGGGCGTTGAAATGCAACCATTGCGGCAGCGCAGAGCCGTCTGCCATTTCCAAACGGTAGCTTAATGTATCGCCTTTATCGCCATCTTTAAACAATTCAGGGAGCTGCAAACGCCAATCTTTGCCAAATTCCAAAGTTTGCGTATCCAAATTGCCCGAAACCGTAGGCGCACGATTGACATTTGCCACATTGATTTGCCAATTCATCACGGGAGAAGACAAACCTTCTTCATCTTGCGCCGACAAAGACAGGTGGTATGTACCCGCCGCATCAAAATCAGGCGCGACACTGACCGAACCGTTTTGCTGATTTAACCAACTTGGCAGTGCAGAACCGTCCGCCATTGCCAAATTGAAATTCAATTGGCTGAATGCCTTATCGTCTTCAAACCAATCGGCAAGCGAAAACACTTGGCTGCCGTTTTCTTGCACAGATGATACGGCAAGCGGATTGGTTTTGAGTTTGGGGGCTTCATTCGGTGGCGGCTCAACTTGGAACGCCCATGTTTGATGATTGCTCAACCCTTCTTTATCCGTTGCTGTGATTTTCAGGCTGATAGAGCCAACATGGTCTTTGGTGGGCGTACCGCTCAAGGTCATGGCACCCGCATTGAAATTCAGCCAAGCAGGTAAGGGCGAACCGTCTGCCAGCGTAACGGTATAGTTCAAACTTTCTTGGTCTTCATCGGCAAACAAATTGTCGCCCAAATGATGAACAAATGCTTGATTGGAAACCGCACTACCTGCATTAACCCGCTCTTTGACTTTAGGTGCTTGGTTTTCTAATTGAATGCCGAATGTGCCATTGGTAAATTGTTCAATCGTGGCAATCTCATTATTGCTGCCATTGAAAATCTGTAAGCTGCCATCTGTTTGTTTTACAGTAATATCTGTACCAAAGTCAGCAGCCCATTTTTGGGTTTCCGCATCAAATTTCCATGACAAACGCCCCAGATTCAAACCATCAACAATCATTTCCCCTTGCTTGTCGGAATCATTGATGATTTGATGCTGGCTTTCGTTTGAAAGCATTTGATAGGTGTCAAAGCCATCGCCACCATACAATTCATTTGTACCTTCGCCACCCGACAAGAAATCATTGCCCGCTCCGCCATAAAGCGTGTCATTGCCTTTGCCGCCATACAGCTTATCGTTCCCGATAATCTGATTATCGCGGTTATCGTCCCCCCACAAGATGTCATGACCGTCATCGCCAAAGAGTTCGTCATTCCCCCTTTGACCGATAATCAAGTCATTTCCTGAACCACCATGCAAGGTATCATCATAAGAAGATTGGGAATTTTCTTCTACAACATGGGTATTGCGGCGAATCAGCGCATTAGTCAGTTCATAATCGCCTTTTTCATCGTTGATTTGAACTTCCCATTGGTGCATGGCATCGTCATGAAGGGAAACCCTTTCCATAATTTTTCTGGTAACAGCACCCTTGTCTTTTACATTATGCTCGACACCAAGACGTGAGCCGGCAATTTCGGTCATTTCAAACCCCATTGCCGTTGGCGAAACCGCAGTTGATGATGAAGTTGCGCCAATATATTTCCATTTGCTGTTGAATTGTACATCGCCATCGCCCACCATCACATCATGTCCTGCTCCGCCAAACATGGTGTCGTTCCCCGAACCGCCTTGTAAAAAGTCATGACCGCGACTGCCGTAAATTTCATCATCGCCCAGATGTCCTACTGCCCAATCGCCTTTTTCATTACTGCTTTTTTTATCAAGATGTTCGTCAATTTCGCCAGTGTGAATGATGTCCTTACCACCCATACCGTCAATCAAATCATGACCTTCCCCACCCACAATCACATCAGTCAAAACATCTGTGTTTTTGTCTCTGGTGCCAGGACTATGATTTGCACCATGCAAAATGTCATGGTCTTTGCCGCCCAAAATAATGTTCCCACCTTTTACGCTGCCATAGATAGTGTCTTTGCCATCGCCACTGTCCACGATAACGGATTTTGCGGAAAAAGGCATCACAATATCGCCACGCTTATTACCGATAACCGCAATGGTTTCATTATCGGCAGGGTTGGGACGGATTTGGAAGCTGTTGATAAGGCCATTGTTTACTTTATAAGTGTGATGAACTGTGTTTTCAATCAAATTAAAGCCAAAGCCGCTCCACAGCATATTGTCAATGTGTTTGGCTGTTGAAAAATAGCCTTTAATCAGCACGGAATCATCATTGTTTTGAATCAATAAGTCCTTATCGTTGCGTGTGGCTGTGATGTGGCCCGCATCTAAAGCTGCCCAACTGTTTTTGCCTGTTTTTTCAAACAGACTGGGGCTTTGGCTTAAACCGTCAAAGACAATTTGCCCGCTCATATCGCTGTCAAAAACCGTGTCCTTGCCCTTGATGTGGTAAACATCATTGCCAACGCCACCTTCCATATAATCATCGCCCTTACTGCTGGTAAAGGTGTCATCTCCTGCGCCACCGTAAAAACGGTCGCTTTCATCGCTGCCTTCAAACGTATCATTGCCTTTTGTCCCAAAGGCAATAATGTGGTCATCTGTGGAAATACCGTTACCGTCAATGGAAAATACCAAAGGTGAATCAGGCTCACCCGCAAACGGGTGTTTACCGTAATCAAGGTAATCCCAATCGCCTTCAACGCCATAACTGCTTAAATCCCGACCCAGTTTTAAGCCGTTTTGTAAATATTTTAATTGCAGCAACAACATGGTAGCGCGGTCTGTCAGATATTGCTCCGACATACCTTGCGGGTCTTGTTGTGGGTTTTGTGGGTTAAGCAAATTCAACGAACCGTCTTCATTTAAGGCATCATAATTCGCCCCGTCAATCACAAACGGATTCAGTTCTTGCAGCGCATAGCGATAAGCGATGTTTTCTTTTGCTTTGGCAACCAATTCCTGAACCGACATTTCGGCACTTAATTCCACTTTTTGGGTTTTAAAATTGTTTGCTAACTGGCGGCTCAAAACTTCAGGGATTTGATTCGGCTTAATGTCTTGACCAAACATAAGCGTACTCATTCGGTCCACAAAATCCATTCTGCCGTTCTTGTCCAAGTCTTTGGTCAGCTCATAGATGTCTTCGCCATACATACCTGCCACAATACCAACAAACAATGTTGCTACCGCTGCCACAGGTCCAGGAACCATTACCAAACCCGTGCCAACAGCCGCAGAAATCAAACTCTTCATGCCGAATTCAGCAGCCTGCGAAGCAACTTCCGAAACAACTTCACTCAGCGCAATATCAACCAAAACTTGTTTTTGTTCTTCAGCAGGAGCGCTCTCAACGGCTTTTGCCGTTGCGACTCCACTCAAACCTAAAAGAAACAAGGCAAAAGCGCCTTTAGTGGTAGCACTGTTTTTTACCACGTCCACTGAATTGGTTTTAATAAATTCCGAACTGGAATTTAAATAGGCTTTTGTTTTTTCTAATAATGCGTCCTTGTCCAGATGGGCATAAAAGTTATCAAAGAACTCTTTATTATATTTACTTAAACGTTGTTTTTCTTGTTCGGTGAGCGTTTTATCTTCATTTAAAATAAAATCTTTAAAGTTCTCTAGATTAAATTTAAATTTAGCGTTACGAATATTAAATAACTTCGTATCTTGCGAGACCTTTCCCAAAACTTTTTCTTTTAATGAAATCGTTTTGGACGAATCGCCATTACTCCCACTTCCGCCATTTGGCGGGTTTAAATAGCTTTTCCACTCCCCAATTTTCATGCCGTTTAAGCTGATATTATCAAACCTATCTGTTTTTTCCAGAAAATCAAAAACATCATTAAGTGCATTCTTTTGAAGTGTATTATTGTCCAGCTTGGACATATCCACATCGTTGAAATGCAAAAAGACTTTATTGCTTCGATTCCCCATAGCGGTTCTTAAATCAGCCAATAATTTAGCCGCTTTAGCATCTAAAGGTCTTTCTGCTAAATATTTTAAACTATCAGAAGGGTCTTTACCGTCAGTCAAACTGTGATTAACAGCTGTTTTAAATTTAACCAAGAAATCATTTAAACTCTTTGAGTCAAATGTAGATTGCCCATTTGCATCTTTGAACACATCAGCTGCCGTCAAAAATCTTTCTACATCATAAGTGGTATGATAGATAAGTTGCCTTGCTTCGGTTGCATTAGCTATTTCCTTTTTACCAAATGTCCCAATATCCTTTCTATCAAAATACTTTTGTCCTGTATCAGAAATAAATTGCGTAACTTTATTAAGTTCGCCAATATTTTTCAAAATCTTATTGCCTGTAGATTTGGCAATTTCACCTGTTCCCGTATCGCCAAATTTACGGGTTAAAAATCTCTCCGTATCAGGTTTGTGTAAATCTGCATTAAAATCATTAAGAAGCCGTCTGGCAATGGTATCATCTGGATTGGTGGGGGAATAAATACCCTTTCTCTCCAAAGCATTATCAATCGCTGTTGCAATTTCTTCATTATTGGCAGTAGTCATAATGGTATTGGGATTATTTTCAATTAACAGCTCTTTTAATCCGCGCTGTAAATCCAAAACCATCATTTGTTTTTGTTCTTGTGAGAAATTGCCATTAGTAAAAATTTTCTCTAATCTGTCTTTTACAACTTCATTATAACTGCCGTGATTACCATAATGGTGTGCGCCACCAACAGACAAATCGCCAAACAGGTCTTTGTTATCAGATAAAAGTCTTTGGGCTCTTTCGGCAGCTTGATTATCGCTATGTAGATAAATAAAATTCCCGCCCAATTGTTTAAAAAATGCCCCATGTTGTCCGCCAAAAACCGCCATAAACCTATCCTGTAGAGCATCAAAAACTGCTTCTGGAATAATGTGGTGTGCTTGTTGAGGTACTGAATTTGCCATAATAAAATCTCCAAAAAATCATTAAACAAGATTACAAGTATAGGGTTTAAATTTATCAATCATTCCTGCTTCAGATAAAGCATCATGTAAATTTGCTGACATAAAAAAACGTCCAATAAATCTAGGGTCATACCATAAATCCACATCACAAGATAAAGCAGATTGATAAACATCAACCTCTTGATTGCGAATATAGCCAGAGAAAGACATCACACCGTACTGGGTAGGCGTTGCCTGTAATTTAGTATTGCTTTGTGTTTCACAAATATATTCCCGTCTTTCATACAGATTCAGGAAATAATACGTTTCATCACTTGCCAAACAACCTGTTGATAAATCATAAATTTGCACAGGTGTCAGGATATTTTCGCCTAGTCGGTGCTGTTTTAAGATGGCTGCACAAGACGGATTAAACAGAATGCCACCATTCCAGATACTGAATATATAATCTTCACGAGTGGGCAATTTGATTGCTTCATTTTGATAAATGCCAGCCCATAGTGCATCGGGAATTGCTTTACTTTGTATAAAAAAATGGTTTGTATCAGATAGTTCTAACGAAAAAGGAAAATACTTTTCCTTTTTTTCTTGAACTTCAAGTGTCTCTGGCTCCAATCCTATTCCCAAAATACCCCGAATTTCCGGGTACATCAAACCACTGCCTTTAACACTGGCTTTTATATCATATTGTTGCACCCTATCTAATGCGAATTGACAAACATAAACCTGATTGGACATAGCACGCTCCCTATCAATTTTTCATGGTCTATTGCACAGAACAATAGACCTGTTAAACCCAAATATTTTATTGAATATCAATCTTTAATGAAAACTCACTGGGCGCGTACACACTTTTAGAATGACTGATTTGCCATTTCTGCTCTGCGCTAAACCCAATGCTTTCCCCATCTTTCAGCACTAAACCCGAACTGATGATATAGGCGCACATACTGCTTAATGAAGCGTGCAGCCTTCCCATATCCATTGGGCTGTTTAAAATTTCCATTTCATCTTTGCCAAATTTCGCCATGCCCGATGTATAGAGCTGATTGCCCTGCTGGTTCTGTCCCAAACCAATGTACACCCAAATCATAATCGGGATTTCATTATTGGGTAAGTATTGTTGTGCCACTTTCCGATAGAAATCAGCCGTATAAACCGTTCCTGAAGTATAAACGGCAGTGGCATTTTGCGGTTTCAGACAACTGGAAACGATTTTGCTGTACAAATTCATGCCAAGCACTTCGGTGTTTTCAGCTTGGTTCATCACAGTAACCATCAAATGCGCTTGATGGGCTTCGGCAGCAGCGACAGCATCGGGGCAGTAATAATTGCCTTTGGCATAGTGTGCCGCTTCGCCATTGGGAACGGGGGCGGGCATTAAGCCAAGCACACATAAAAAATCGCCGATGTTCAGGATAAAGGAATCCTGATGTCGTTCTGCTTGGGCGGAAATACCCCAGTCTGTTTCTAAATCGTTAATCAATTGATGAATGTTAAATTCATGGCTGTTGAGTAAAACAAAACCATTTTCCAGCATGGTGGCTTCCTTGTAACTTAAATGGCATAGATTGGTGTTTTTTAGATTGGCGTATTCTAAAGTAGTTCATTTCAAAATAAAACAGGTTTTTTATAATTAATAATTATTTATCCAAATAAATTTGAAAGATTATTCCACTTATCCGTCAGAGCATTGGCTACCCAACTGCTTGGCTTAAACCGTGATTGCGGGAGCATCAATATCTATTTAAATCCATCATTGTCTGCAAGTTGTCTATTGATGTCTGCTTATGTCCGTTTCCTATCCGCTTATATCTACTTATGTCCGTTTACTTGTCTGCCTATATCCGTTTGCCTGTCCGTTTGTTGTTTGAATATTTTTCTTTCCCTACACGCAGGATAGGCACACCGTGCCAAAAAACGGATGGAATCTGCAATAAACCATTCCCCCGTTAAGCAACGTCCCCATAGTGGTTTAAATTTAAATCACTATGGGGCTTTAAATAATGGCATCGTGTCGCTATTGATAAGAAATATCAAACCCTATTAAAACGAAATGAATTCGCAATAATTAAGGATTAAATTTACAGTGATTAACATTCAGGTTTTTAATCATTAAGCATTCAAATTCGCAATGATTAAGAATAATTTAAACCAATCAATTTGCGATGGAAATTCGATTAAAACGGTTTTCCAATTCAAACAAATAGAATAAATAATGCCATTTGTTTTGCTATGCGTGGCTAATTAAAAAGAATAATTCTCTCAACAAAACCACTTCTCTCCTACTGATACCTACTTATCAATCAATACATTACCCCAACAGCAGTGGGGAGAAGTGCTGTGATTGGAGCAGTTTTAAAAATCCATACCGAAAGTTTTTTGCTGCGGCTCGTATTTTTCTTTGTACCTGTTTAATTCAATTTGCGTTGCTTTTAATTTTTCAAACAAGTCATCAAATGCCTGCTTATGTTCGGCAATAATGCGCTCCTGTTCGGCAACTTCTGCCGACAGCCGTTTTATTTCCCACTCTTGTTCGGTCAATATTTGTTTCTGCTCTGCAATCATTTCATTCTTGCCGTTTATTTCATTAAACAGCTTCTGATTCTCCCAACGTGCATTGTTTAGATTCCTGCTCAATTCTTGGGTGCGGGACAACACTTCTTCATCAACCTGCCTACGGTACTGCTGCAAGAAATCATTTTTCTGCTTATCCAATTGTGCCAATTCCCTTTGCTTCTGTTTCAAAGCCGTATTTACTTTGGGGAAATAGGCATATTTTGGCGCAAGCATTTCATAAACGGATTGCCCGACCAAGTTATAGATTTTGTGCTGATATTCATCATGGTTTTCCCAAATCCCCTTTTTGGGAATACGGATTTTTTGGTGGATTTCCTGATAAAGCTCCTGTACAGGCAGATTCCCATTAAGCACCTGATTCACTTCCGAATAGTATTGCTTGATGGTTTTGTGTGTCGCTTTACTGTTCTCAATACCGCGACTTAAACCCAAATCCGCCACTTGCGCCGCATAGTCCGTTTGCAGCTCACTCAAATTTTTTCGTCCGCCAAAAAAATGGCGGGCATTCAATTTCCCCTGATATTCGGGAATGACAAAAGCAGAGATATGCGGTGTTGTTTCATCAACTTGGTATGTCGCTGCAATAATGTTTTCAGCACCATGTTTTTGCACCAAAAAATTAACCGTCCGCTTCCGCCACTCGTTTCGCTGTGCAGATGTACTCTGCGCCCACCATTCGGGGCTGGCCGTTAAAAGGTATTCCACTGCCAATACCGCATTGCTTCTGATTTTTCCATTGGCGGCAATTTGCGCTAATCTCTGATTAAACCAATCCATCGCCTTATGTGTCGTATCAATACAGTCGTAATGGCGATTAACCAACGTGGCAAATTCCCTTGAAAAATGCCCGTTGTTCGGTGTGATGTCCGCGTTGGCATTATGGGTCGGGATTTCGCGGAAATTGTGTTTTAAGCTACTGGCTAGGTTTTGTGCGGTTTTATGCTTGGCAATACGCAAGATGGCGTAATGAGACATGGCAGACCCCATTTCATCAAAGTTCTTTAAGCTATTTTAAAAACGCCGATGTTTTTTTCTGCGCCCCAACACAAAAATCCCGATTTTTTTGTAAAATCATGGTTTATCTTAAATTGGGAACAAACCATAAGTGTTGCCCTTGACCCCCTAGTTGACCCGCTCCGAGCATTTGAGCCAAATCGCCCGATGTCCAAACGACTTTTAAAGCACCCCTGTTCGGGGTGCTTTTTTCAGCAAACAAATAGATTTATTTCTTTGCACAATTAGAATTGTTTTACCAACGGAAACGATTTTAAAAGTTAAAAAAATAGATTTTTTCGCTAACGGAAACGATTCGGAAAATTCAAACAAATGGATTTTTTTATTCACACGATTAGAATTATTTTGCTAACGAAAACGATTTTGAAAGTTAAACAAATAGATTTTTTTCGCCAACGGAAACGATTTGGAAAATTCAAACAAATAGATTTTTTTATTCACACAATTAGAATTATTTTGCCAATGGAAATGATTTTAAAAGTTAAAAAAATAGATTTGTTTTCCCATTCAATTAGAATAGAAATCACAAACAAAAAGAAAAATTTTTCCAATAAAAATTGCCTTATTTTTGCCCCATTCAAACCCCGTTGCCAGCCCCTTACGTTAGGGGTTTCATCAGCCCCATAAACTATGCTAACCGCAGTAGTGTACTCACTACACAATTTGCTGGCGCAAATTGTCGTGAGCAAGGGGGCGTTGCCCCCTTAACCCCCGTCAGCGGCACCCAATTGGGTGCGGGTACGCCTTATTGATTTTTGGTTTTTTAAAGACCCAAAAACAAAAAAACCACAGCTTAAAAAAACTGTGGTTATGCGGACTGATTACCCAAGTTGCTTATCCAAAAAGTTCTGAATGTGTGCCTATCCTGATAAGAATAATTTGCTGCTCCTGCTTCTCGTACATCAACAATAAATCGGGTTTAATGTGGCATTCACGAATACCTGCATGATTGCCCTTTAACTCGTGGTCTCTGTACTTTATTGGCAGCTCAACATCGTTAATCAAACAATTGGCCACCGTTACCCAATCACTGTCCAACAGTTCTGCCCATCGCTTTTTTATATCCCGCTTAAATTGATTGGTTGGCGCAAGTTCGTATTTTGCTGTCATGGTAGTGGCTCAATCACATTGTTTAATTTCGTCCATCATCGCATCTAGGCTGGCATAGCCTTTCAAGTTACCTGCTTTGGCTTCTTGAATGGCTGCCAATGTTGCCATATTAGGGATTTTTTCCTGATTGGCTTTGTGTTCAAACGAAAGCGGAATGGTGTGGGTGTCCGCAACTTGTGTCAAAAACAGCTTAATGGCTTGAGACGGCGATAAGCCGTAACTTTCAAAAACCGCAAAAGCACGGTTTCTTAAATCCTGCTCCAAACGGATATTGTAGTTAATGCTGGGCATTTGCTTTACTCCTAACGTACAAATAAGGTACAGATTCTAGTCTTTGCCTTATCTTGTGGCAATCATTTCTTTGTACTTTTTCAAAGAAAACAAAAAACAGGGAACAATAAGTAACGCTCTGAACAACCCAATGCCTGTTGGCTGACATACACTGGAAGCAGTGGGCGTAAAAAGGTACTTTTTCTAGAACGCGCACAGAAGCCCATAGATTGGCGTTTAACACATTCAGCCTACCTTTAATTACCTAGCCTGTTAGATGCAATCTACGGGCTTCCTAGACCCCTTAAAAACGATTTTTAGATTTTAGGTCGGTTGGCTTTTACTTTTCTGTCTAAAAAACCTGTTTGGTGTTGTATTGGTCGTTGAGAAAAATAAATTTCAAAAAAAGATGATGAAAAGCGGAAAAAAGCGGGCTGAAAATGGCGATTTTGAGCGAATTTTTGTGCGTGTGCCTTTTCATCTTTTTAAATATTTTAAATACTTTTAGGTAATTTTATTACATCATAATTTAATGATTATAAAGATTTTTTTTTTGGATTTATCTCTTATTGTTCTACATTTACCGTGCAATATAGCTACATTTACCGTGCAATATAGCTACATTTACCGTGCAATATAGCTACATTTACCGTGCAAAGTTCTACTTGATTTAATTTTGTAGATGTTCTACAATCTAAAATCATGTAGAATAATTTGAGTAGTGTCCGTTTGCCGTACAAATTTCAGGGGGAAGAATGTCTAAAAATCTTGTTGTCAAGGATAACGCACTAATCAATGCCAGCTACAATTTGGAACTGGTAGAGCAACGCTTAATTTTGCTTTCAATTATTGAAGCCAGAGCGACAGGCAAAGGCATTACGCCCAATGATAAGCTGACAATAACCGCCAGTAGTTACATGAACAACTTTGGTACAAATCGCAATACTGCCTATCAAGCCTTAAAAGACGCTTGTAACAATTTATTTGAAAGGCAATTTAGCTTTATTGAAGAAACTGAAAAAGGCAATAAAGTTGTCCGTACTCGGTGGGTTTCTCAAGTGGCTTATTTAGAAAATGAAGCAATAGTGGAATTGATTTTTTCGCCTGCGGTTGCACCACTGATTACTATGCTTGAAAAAACTTCACAAGTTATGAACTAAAGCAAGTTTCTGAGTTAAATAGTAATATGCAGTTAGGCTATATGAAATTATTATTGCTTGGCGTTCTACTGGTAAAACACCTGTGTTCAGTATTGATGAATTACGAGACCGTTTGGGGTATTACCTAACGAATATACAGAACTGAAAATTTAAAAGCCCGAGTTCTTGATGCTGCTGTAAAGAAAATCAATGAAAAAACAGATATTAAAATCAGTTATGAACAGCACAAGCAGGGCAGAAAATTGTGGGTTTTACGTTCACAATCACGCAAAAAGCTTCTCAATCCGAAAGCGCACAGCCTAAAAAAACCAAAACTGCGCCGCAACCCGATTGGTTTGCCGAATTTTCAGAAGAAGAACGCACCGCCATTCAAGAGCGGATAGCCGACCATATTGCCCGATTGGAAGCCAGTGGCGAAATCGTGAGCGACTTCCACCGTCAAAACATCACACAAAAAGCGGTGGCGGAGCGTTGGGGCTTGGACGTTTTAGAGCAAAAGAAAAAGAAAAAACAGAAAGATGATAAGAAAAAAGCAAGCGAGCAGGCTTGGCAGAATATTCCTGACGGTACGCGCTTTCGCAGCACAAAAGACGGTTCAATATGGCGTAAAGACGTTGGCAGCTTGGTAGATGAATACAACCGATTTGTTCCTGAATTTATGATTGTTGATTTTCTTCAATATCTTGAAGAGATTTAAAAGGCAGTAAAAAGCCACTTTTCCTTGGAAGGAAAAGTGGCTTGCGTTTGTGGTTTAGTATGGATTCGGGTTATTCAAATAGTCAAACGGTTGAGCCAGTCTTTCTACTTGCTCGTAGCTTAAACTCCGACCATCGGCAAATTCAAATACATCAACCTTATCACTGTTTGATGCTGAATTGGTCATGCGTGGGTTATTGGCAAAGAGATAGTGGTTTTCAAGGGTAATGCGGTCATCACTGATTTTGGAATCAATAATCAGATTACGCCCTTCATTGACAAACAGCACATCACTCAAACGCAGTCCGTTGATTTTTAATTTATCCTGACCAAAGGATTCTTGAATGGTGTCGTGTCCGTCGCCTAAATTGAAAATGTAGGTGTCGTTACCGAAACCACCGCTCAATTTATCGTTGCCTTTACCACCAATCAGAACATCATCGCCGAAGCCGCCGTCCAGCTTGTCATTGCCGTTACCGCCATTCAGGGTGTCGTTGCCAAAGCCACCTTCCAATGTGTCATGACCATTGCCACCATTTAAGCTGTCATCACCGAAACCACCTTCCAGCGTGTCATTACCGTTGCTGCCACGCAGAATATCGTTACCAAAACTACCGTCTAACGTATCATTGCCACTTCCACCATTCAGGGTATCGTTACCAAAACCGCCGTCCAGCGTATCATCGCCGTTGCCGCCATTCAAGATATCATCGCCAAAACTGCCGTCCAATGTGTCGTTGCCGTTACCACCATTTAGGGTATTATTGCCAAAACCACCTTTCATCACATCGTTTTTGTCCGAACCTTCCAATTTATCATTGCCAAAACTGTCTGTGGTATTGGGTTTGACTGGGGGTGTGGTTGATGCCCCATCTTCAGGTTGTTCGGTGGGTTGTTCAGGTTTTGGATTAATTGGTTTGGGATTAACCTGCAAATTGATGTGGGTGGCAACCGATGCTTGGTTGGTGTCGGTGGCCGTCAATTTCAAATTCAGACTGCCCGCGACATCAGGTGTCCCGCTTAAGGTTTGCGATTGGGCGTTGAAATGCAACCATTGCGGCAGCGCAGAGCCGTCTGCCATTTCCAAACGGTAGCTTAATGTATCGCCTTTATCGCCATCTTTAAACAATTCAGGGAGCTGCAAACGCCAATCTTTGCCAAATTCCAAAGTTTGCGTATCCAAATTGCCCGAAACCGTAGGCGCACGATTGACATTTGCCACATTGATTTGCCAATTCATCACGGGAGAAGACAAACCTTCTTCATCTTGCGCCGACAAAGACAGGTGGTATGTACCCGCCGCATCAAAATCAGGCGCGACACTGACCGAACCGTTTTGCTGATTTAACCAACTTGGCAGTGCAGAACCGTCCGCCATTGCCAAATTGAAATTCAATTGGCTGAATGCCTTATCGTCTTCAAACCAATCGGCAAGCGAAAACACTTGGCTGCCGTTTTCTTGCACAGATGATACGGCAAGCGGATTGGTTTTGAGTTTGGGGGCTTCATTCGGTGGCGGCTCAACTTGGAACGCCCATGTTTGATGATTGCTCAACCCTTCTTTATCCGTTGCTGTGATTTTCAGGCTGATAGAGCCAACATGGTCTTTGGTGGGCGTACCGCTCAAGGTCATGGCACCCGCATTGAAATTCAGCCAAGCAGGTAAGGGCGAACCGTCTGCCAGCGTAACGGTATAGTTCAAACTTTCTTGGTCTTCATCGGCAAACAAATTGTCGCCCAAATGATGAACAAATGCTTGATTGGAAACCGCACTACCTGCATTAACCCGCTCTTTGACTTTAGGTGCTTGGTTTTCTAATTGAATGCCGAATGTGCCATTGGTAAATTGTTCAATCGTGGCAATCTCATTATTGCTGCCATTGAAAATCTGTAAGCTGCCATCTGTTTGTTTTACAGTAATATCTGTACCAAAGTCAGCAGCCCATTTTTGGGTTTCCGCATCAAATTTCCATGACAAACGCCCCAGATTCAAACCATCAACAATCATTTCCCCTTGCTTGTCGGAATCATTGATGATTTGATGCTGGCTTTCGTTTGAAAGCATTTGATAGGTGTCAAAGCCATCGCCACCATACAATTCATTTGTACCTTCGCCACCCGACAAGAAATCATTGCCCGCTCCGCCATAAAGCGTGTCATTGCCTTTGCCGCCATACAGCTTATCGTTCCCGATAATCTGATTATCGCGGTTATCGTCCCCCCACAAGATGTCATGACCGTCATCGCCAAAGAGTTCGTCATTCCCCCTTTGACCGATAATCAAGTCATTTCCTGAACCACCATGCAAGGTATCATCATAAGAAGATTGGGAATTTTCTTCTACAACATGGGTATTGCGGCGAATCAGCGCATTAGTCAGTTCATAATCGCCTTTTTCATCGTTGATTTGAACTTCCCATTGGTGCATGGCATCGTCATGAAGGGAAACCCTTTCCATAATTTTTCTGGTAACAGCACCCTTGTCTTTTACATTATGCTCGACACCAAGACGTGAGCCGGCAATTTCGGTCATTTCAAACCCCATTGCCGTTGGCGAAACCGCAGTTGATGATGAAGTTGCGCCAATATATTTCCATTTGCTGTTGAATTGTACATCGCCATCGCCCACCATCACATCATGTCCTGCTCCGCCAAACATGGTGTCGTTCCCCGAACCGCCTTGTAAAAAGTCATGACCGCGACTGCCGTAAATTTCATCATCGCCCAGATGTCCTACTGCCCAATCGCCTTTTTCATTACTGCTTTTTTTATCAAGATGTTCGTCAATTTCGCCAGTGTGAATGATGTCCTTACCACCCATACCGTCAATCAAATCATGACCTTCCCCACCCACAATCACATCAGTCAAAACATCTGTGTTTTTGTCTCTGGTGCCAGGACTATGATTTGCACCATGCAAAATGTCATGGTCTTTGCCGCCCAAAATAATGTTCCCACCTTTTACGCTGCCATAGATAGTGTCTTTGCCATCGCCACTGTCCACGATAACGGATTTTGCGGAAAAAGGCATCACAATATCGCCACGCTTATTACCGATAACCGCAATGGTTTCATTATCGGCAGGGTTGGGACGGATTTGGAAGCTGTTGATAAGGCCATTGTTTACTTTATAAGTGTGATGAACTGTGTTTTCAATCAAATTAAAGCCAAAGCCGCTCCACAGCATATTGTCAATGTGTTTGGCTGTTGAAAAATAGCCTTTAATCAGCACGGAATCATCATTGTTTTGAATCAATAAGTCCTTATCGTTGCGTGTGGCTGTGATGTGGCCCGCATCTAAAGCTGCCCAACTGTTTTTGCCTGTTTTTTCAAACAGACTGGGGCTTTGGCTTAAACCGTCAAAGACAATTTGCCCGCTCATATCGCTGTCAAAAACCGTGTCCTTGCCCTTGATGTGGTAAACATCATTGCCAACGCCACCTTCCATATAATCATCGCCCTTACTGCTGGTAAAGGTGTCATCTCCTGCGCCACCGTAAAAACGGTCGCTTTCATCGCTGCCTTCAAACGTATCATTGCCTTTTGTCCCAAAGGCAATAATGTGGTCATCTGTGGAAATACCGTTACCGTCAATGGAAAATACCAAAGGTGAATCAGGCTCACCCGCAAACGGGTGTTTACCGTAATCAAGGTAATCCCAATCGCCTTCAACGCCATAACTGCTTAAATCCCGACCCAGTTTTAAGCCGTTTTGTAAATATTTTAATTGCAGCAACAACATGGTAGCGCGGTCTGTCAGATATTGCTCCGACATACCTTGCGGGTCTTGTTGTGGGTTTTGTGGGTTAAGCAAATTCAACGAACCGTCTTCATTTAAGGCATCATAATTCGCCCCGTCAATCACAAACGGATTCAGTTCTTGCAGCGCATAGCGATAAGCGATGTTTTCTTTTGCTTTGGCAACCAATTCCTGAACCGACATTTCGGCACTTAATTCCACTTTTTGGGTTTTAAAATTGTTTGCTAACTGGCGGCTCAAAACTTCAGGGATTTGATTCGGCTTAATGTCTTGACCAAACATAAGCGTACTCATTCGGTCCACAAAATCCATTCTGCCGTTCTTGTCCAAGTCTTTGGTCAGCTCATAGATGTCTTCGCCATACATACCTGCCACAATACCAACAAACAATGTTGCTACCGCTGCCACAGGTCCAGGAACCATTACCAAACCCGTGCCAACAGCCGCAGAAATCAAACTCTTCATGCCGAATTCAGCAGCCTGCGAAGCAACTTCCGAAACAACTTCACTCAGCGCAATATCAACCAAAACTTGTTTTTGTTCTTCAGCAGGAGCGCTCTCAACGGCTTTTGCCGTTGCGACTCCACTCAAACCTAAAAGAAACAAGGCAAAAGCGCCTTTAGTGGTAGCACTGTTTTTTACCACGTCCACTGAATTGGTTTTAATAAATTCCGAACTGGAATTTAAATAGGCTTTTGTTTTTTCTAATAATGCGTCCTTGTCCAGATGGGCATAAAAGTTATCAAAGAACTCTTTATTATATTTACTTAAACGTTGTTTTTCTTGTTCGGTGAGCGTTTTATCTTCATTTAAAATAAAATCTTTAAAGTTCTCTAGATTAAATTTAAATTTAGCGTTACGAATATTAAATAACTTCGTATCTTGCGAGACCTTTCCCAAAACTTTTTCTTTTAATGAAATCGTTTTGGACGAATCGCCATTACTCCCACTTCCGCCATTTGGCGGGTTTAAATAGCTTTTCCACTCCCCAATTTTCATGCCGTTTAAGCTGATATTATCAAACCTATCTGTTGTTTCCAGAAAATCAAAAACATCATTAAGTGCATTCTTTTGAAGTATATTATTGTCCAGCTTGGACATATCCACATCGTTGAAATGCAAAAAGACTTTATTGCTTCGATTCCCCATAGCGGTTCTTAAATCAGCCAATAATTTAGCCGCTTTAGCATCTAAAGGTATTTTTTCTAAATCTCCAAAATCTTAGAAGGGTCTTTACCGTCAGTCAAACTGTGATTAACAGCTTCCTTAAACTTGTCCAAGAAACTATTTAAACTCTCTGAGTTAAATGTAGATTGCCCATTTGCATCTTTGAACACATCAGCTGCCGTCAAAAATCTTTCTACATCATAAGTGGTATGATAGATAAGTTGCCTTGCTTTGGTTGCATCAATTAGTTCACCTTTCTTTAATCCTTCCTTTAATGTTTTCTCAAATATTTCCTTAAATTTAGGTTGTCCTGTATCAGAAATAAATTGCGTAACTTTATTAAGTTTCCCAACCCTTTCCACAAGTTTAGTGCCTGTGAATTCGGCAATTTTTGTTGTTCCCGTATCGCCAAATTTACGGGTTAAAAATCTCTCCGTATCAGGTTTGTGTAAATCTGCATTAAAATCATTAAGAAGCCGTCTGGCAATGGTATCATCTGGATTATTTGGGGAATAAATGCCCTTACCGTCTAAAGCATTCTGCATAGCTTCTGCATCAAATTGATTAGCTTGCATCACATTTGGTACACCATCAATCAAGATTTCTTTTAGACCACGTTGTAAATCTAAAATCATCATTTGTTTGATTTCATTATTCTTATCTGGGTTTGGACTAAAAGTACCCTCAAATATCCTTTCCAATCTAGTTCTAACTACATTATCATAACTCGGATGCGAACCATGATGCCATGCCCCACCAAAAGATAAATCGCCAAATAAGTCTTTGTTATTAGATAAAAGTCTTTGGGCTCTTTCGGCAGCTTGATTATCGTTATGCAGATAAATAAAATTTCCGCCCAATTGTTTAAAAACTGCCCCGCTGTCCCTGCCAAAAACTGCAATAAAGTCCCCAATCATTCTATCAAAAACTGCTTCTGGAATAATGTGGTGTGCTTGTTGAGGTACTTTCTCTGAATTTGCCATAATATAATCTCCAAAATAATCAATTTATTAAATAAGGTTGCAAGTATACGGATTGAATTTATCAATCATTCCTGCTTGAGATAAAGCATGATGTAAATTTGCTGACATAAAGAAATGGCTACCTAATCTGGGGTCATACCACAAATCCACATCACAACCCAAAACAGATTTATCTACTTCAAGTCTATTATCTTTAATGGGAATACCATTCGTTGTATATTTTTCTGAACTTTGCAGATAGGTAAAAATACTACTAGACTGTGGGTAACAAACATATTTTCGTCTTTCATACAGATTGAGGAAATAATACGTTTCATCACTTGCCAAACAGCCTGTTGATAAATCATAAATTTGTACAGGTGTCAGGATATTTTCGCCCAATCGGTGTTGTTTTAAGATGGCTGCACAAGACGGATTAAACAGAATACCGCCACTCCAGATACTGAATATATAATCTTCACGAGTGGGCAATTTGATTGCTTCATTTTGATAAATGCCCACCCATAGTGCATCGGGAATCGCTTTACTTTGTATAAAAAAAAGGTTTGTTTTTCCAATTCTAAAGCAAAAGGAAAATACTTTTCCGTTTTTTCTTTAACTTCAAGTGTCTCTGGTTCCAATCCCACCCCAAAATCCCCCGAATTTCTGGGTACAACAAACCACTGTCTTTAACACTGGCTTGCATAACATATTGTTGCACCCTACCATATGCGAATTCACAAACATAAACCTGATTTAGCATAGCACGCTCCCTATCAATTTTTCATGGTCTATTGCACAGAACAATAGACCTGTTAAACCCAAATATTTTATTGAATATCAATCTTTAATGAAAACTCACTGGGTGCGTACACACTTTTAGAATGACTGATTTGCCATTTCTGCTCTGCGCTAAATCCAATGCTTTCCCCATCTTTCAGCACCAAACCCGAACTGATGATATAGGCGCACATACTGCTTAATGAAGCGTGCAGCTTTCCCATATCCATTGGGCTGTTTAAAATTTCCATTTCATCTTTGCCAAATTTCGCCATGCCCGATGTATAGAGCTGATTGCCCTGCTGGTTCTGTCCCAAACCAATGTACACCCAAATCATAATCGGGATTTCATTATTGGGTAAGTATTGTTGCGCCACTTTCCGATAGAAATCAGCCGTATAAACCGTTCCTGAAGTATAAACGGCAGTGGCATTTTGCGGTTTCAGGCAACTGGAAACGATTTTGCTGTACAAATTCATGCCAAGCACTTCGGTGTTTTCAGCTTGGTTCATCACAGTAACCATCAAATGCGCTTGATGGGCTTCAGCAGCAGCAACAGCATCGGGGCAGTAATAATTGCCTTTGGCATAGTGTGCCGCTTCGCCATTGGGAACGGGGGCGGGCATTAAGCCAAGCACACATAAAAAATCGCCGATGTTCAGGATAAAGGAATCCTGATGTCGTTCTGCTTGGGCGGAAATACCCCAGTCTGTTTCTAAATCGTTAATCAATTGATGAATATTAAATTCATGGCTGTTGAGTAAAACAAAACCATTTTCCAGCATGGTGGCTTCCTTGTAACTTAAATGGCATAGATTGGTGTTTTTTAGATTGGCGTATTCTAAAGTAGTTCATTTCAAAATAAAACAGGTTTTTTATAATTAATAATTATTTATCCAAATAAATTTGAAAGATTATTCCACTTATCCGTCAGGGCATTGGCTACCCAACTGCTTGGCTTAAACCGTGATTGCGGGAGCATCAAATATCTATTTAAATCCATCATTGTCTGTAAGTTGTCTATTGATGTCTGCTTATGTCCGTTTACTTGTCTGTCTATATCCGTTTGCCTGTCCGTTTGTTGTTTGAATATTTTTCTTTCCCTACACGCAGGATAGGCACATCGTGCCAAAAAACGGATGGAATCTGCAATAAACCATTCCCCCGTTAAGCAACGTCCCCATAGTGGTTTAAATTTAAATCACTATGGGGCTTTAAATAATGGCATCGTGTCGCTATTGATTAAGAAATTTAAAACCCTATTAAAACGAAATGAATTCGCAATGATTAAGAATAATTTAAACCAATCAATTTGCGATGGAAATTCGATTAAAACGGTTTTCCAATTCAAACAAATAGAATAAATAATGCCATTTGTTTTGCTATGCGTGGCTAATTAAAAAGAATAATTCTCTCAACAAAACCACTTCTCTTCTACTGATACCCACTTATCAATCAATACATTATCCCAACAGCAGTGGGGAGAAGTGCTGTGATTGGAGCAGTTTTAAAAATCCATACCGAAAGTTTTTTGCTGCGGCTCGTATTTTTCTTTGTACCTGTTTAATTCAATTTGCGTTGCTTTTAATTTTTCAAACAAATCATCAAATGCCTGCTTATGTTCGGCAATAATGCGCTCCTGTTCGGCAACTTCTGCCGACAGTCGTTTTATTTCCCACTCTTGTTCGGTCAATATTTGTTTCTGCTCTGCAATCATTTCATTCTTGCCGTTTATTTCATTAAACAGCTTCTGATTCTCCCAACGTGCATTGTTCAGATTTCTGCTCAATTCTTGGGTGCGGGACAACACTTCTTCATCAACCTGCCTACGGTACTGCTGCAAGAAATCATTTTTCTGCTTATCCAATTGTGCCAATTCCCTTTGCTTCTGTTTCAAAGCCCTATTCACTTTGGGAAAATAGGCATATTTGGGCGCAAGCATTTCATAAACGGATTGCCCGACCAAGTTATAGATTTTGTGCTGGTATTCATCATGGTTTTCCCAAATCCCCTTTTTGGGAATACGGATTTTTTGGTGGATTTCCTGATAAAGCTCCTGTACAGGCAGATTCCCATTAAGCACCTGATTCACTTCCGAATAGTATTGCTTGATGGTTTTGTGTGTCGCTTTACTGTTCTCAATACCGCGACTTAAACCCAAATCTGCTACTTGCGCTGCATAGTCCGTTTGCAGCTCACTCAAATTTTTTCGTCCGCCAAAAAAATGACGGGCATTCAGTTTCCCCTGATATTCGGGAATGACAAAAGCAGAGATATGCGGTGTTGTTTCATCAACTTGGTATGTCGCTGCAATAATGTTTTCAGCACCATGTTTTTGCACCAAAAAATCAACCGTCCGCTTCCGCCACTCGTTTCGCTGTGCAGATGTACTCTGCGCCCACCATTCGGGGCTGGCCGTTAAAAGGTATTCCACCGCCAATACCGCATTGCTTCTGATTTTTCCATTGGCGGCAATTTGCACCAATCTCTGATTAAACCAATCCATCGCCTTATGTGTCGTATCAATACAGTCATAATGGCGATTAACCAACGTGGCAAATTCCCTTGAAAAATGCCCGTTGTTCGGTGTGATGTCCGCGTTGGCATTATGGGTCGGGATTTCGCGGAAATTGTGTTTTAAGCTACTGGCTAGGTTTTGTGCGGTTTTATGCTTGGCAATACGCAAAATGGCGTAATGAGACATGGCAGACCCCATTTCATCAAAGTTCTTTAAGCTATTTTAAAAACGCCGATGTTTTTTTCTGCGCCCCTACATAAAAATCCCATTTTTTATAAAAAATGATTTATATTAAAGAACTTGGGAATAAACCATAAGTGCTGCCCTTGACCCCCTAGCTGACCCGCTCCGCGCATTTGAGCCAAATCGCCCGATGTGCCAAACGACTTTTAAAGCACCCCTGTTCGGGGTGCTTTTTTCAGCAAACAAATAGATTTATTTCTTTGCACAATTAGAATTGTTTTACCAACAGAAACGGTTTGGGAAATTCAAATAAATAGATTTTTTTCTTTACACGATTAGAATTATTTTGCCAACGGAAACGGTTTGGAAAATTCAAACAAATAGATTTTTTTCTTCACACGATTAGAATTATTTTACCAACGGAAACGATTTGGAAAATTCAAACAAATAGATTTTTTCTTTACACGATTAGAATTGTTTTACCAACGGAAACGGTTTGGAAAATTCAAACAAATAGATTTTTTTCTTCACACAATTAGAATTATTTTACCAACGGAAATGATTTGGAAAATTCAAACAAATAGATTTTTTTCTTCACACAATTAGAATTATTTTACCAACGGAAATGATTTGGAAAATTCAAACAAATAGATTTTTTTCTTCACACAATTAGAATTATTTTACCAACGGAAATGATTTGGAAAATTCAAACAAATAGATTTTTTTCTTCACACAATTAGAATTATTTTACCAACGGAAATGATTTTAAAAGTTAAAAAAATAGATTTATTTTCTCATTCAATTAGAATAGAAATCACAAACAAAAAGAAATATTTTTCCAATAAAAACCGCCTTATTTTTGCCCCATTCAAACCCCGTTGCCAACCCCTTACGTTAGGGGTTTCATCAGCCCCATAAACTATGCGAAGCGCAATAGTGTACTCACTACACAATTTGCTGGCGCAAATTGTCGTGAGCAAGGGGGCAACGCCCCCTTAACCCCCGTCAGCGGCACCCAATTGGGTGCAGGTACGCCTTATTGATTTTTGGTTTTTTAAAGACCCAAAAACAAAAAACCACAGCTTAAAAAAACTGTGGTTATGCGGACTGATTACCCAAGTTGCTTATCCAAAAAGTTCTGAATGTGTGCCTATCCTGATAAGAATAATTTGCTGCTCTTGCTTCTCGTACATCAACAATAAATCGGGCTTGATATGGCATTCACGAATACCTGCATGATTGCCCTTTAACTCGTGGTCTCTGTACTTTATTGGCAGCTCAACATCGTTAATCAAACAATTGGCCACCGTTACCCAATCACTATCCAGCAGCTCTGCCCACCGCTTTTTTATATCCCGCTTAAATTGATTGGTTGGTGCAAGTTCGTATTTTGCTGTCATGGTAGTGGCTCAATCACTTTGTTTAATCTCGTCCATCATGGCATCTAGGCTGGCATAGCCTTTCAAGTTACCTGCTTTGGCTTCTTGAATGGCTGCCAATGTTGCCATATTAGGGATTTTTTCCTGATTGGCTTTGTGTTCAAACGAAAGCGGAATGGTGTGGGTGTCCGCAACTTGTGTCAAAAACAGCTTAATGGCTTGAGACGGCGATAAGCCATAACTTTCAAAAACCGCAAAAGCGCGGTTTCTTAAATCCTGCTCCAAACGAATATTGTAGTTGATACTGGGCATTTGTTTTACTCCTAACGTACAAATAAGGTACAGATTCTAGTTTTCGCCTTATCTTGTGGCAATCATTTCTTTGCACTCTTTCAAAAAAAACATAGAACTGCGGATAATAAGCAACGTTTTGAACCACTCCATGCTTGTTGGTTGGCATACGCTGGAAGCAGTGGGCGTAAAAAGGTACTTTTTCTAAAACGCGCACAGAAGCCCGTAGATTGACGTTTAACACATTCAGACTACCCTTACCATTACCCAGCCTGTTAGATGCAATCTACGGGCTTCCTAGACCCCTTAAAAACGATTTTTAGATTTTAGGTTGGTTGGCTTTTACTTTCCTGTCTAAAAAAACCTGTTTGGTGTTGTATTGGTTTTTGGGAATAGGCAAACTTTATTTTTCCGTATAGCCTTTTGATTTAGTTTGAAATTATTATTTTTTATTCTGATATATGGAGATTTGGTGTGCAAGTAAGTGATTTTATTTTTTATAACATTGATGAAAAAACGTTTGAGCGTGATTAGGAATGTGGGAGTTTCACGAATCTCTCGCGCGCGCGTTTTTCATCTTTTTAATAATTTTTAATGTTTTTTAGACAATTTTTTCGTCTTTTAATATATTGATTTTAAAAAAATAAAATTTACTTTTACAATTGATAAAAGGAGGTTTATGCACCAATAAAAGGAGGTTTATGCACCAATAAAAGGAGGTTTATGCACCAATAAAAGGAGGTTTATGCACC
>NZ_CP059562.1 GCF_014054725.1 Conchiformibius steedae
GTTTTCCATTTATAATCGCTTGATAATTTTTCTAATGGGAATATTCGTACATGAAAATTCTTGCGGTTGCCAACCAAAAAGGCGGGGTGGGAAAAAGCACTTTGGCAGTGCATTTGGCTTATGCGGCGATTGAGCAGGGCAAGCGTGTTCTGTTGTTGGATATGGACAAACAGGGCAGTTTGGGTTTGTCTTTTCCGCCTGCGCAAAGCACATCCAATCCCCCCCCTACCCTATTGGCTTCTATGTTGTATGCCAATGTTTTACCTACACTTCCCGTAGAAAGACTGCACGGTACTTTGGCGATTATCCGCGCTGATAATGCCTTATTGTCGATTGACCGCGCCGACAATGCCGTGATTCACCGCCCCAAACAATGGTTGAGACAACTACCTGAAGCCATTGGTTTTGATTTGTGCATTATTGACACCCCGCCGCTTTTGGGTGTGCGTTTGATGGCATCATTGGCAGCGGCCGATGCGGTGGTTACGCCTGTTTCTATGGGTTTGTACGAATTGTCGGGCGTAGCGGATTTGATGCAGACCATTCATATTATCCGCACACAAGGCTTTAATCCCACTTTGCAACACATCGGCATTTTGCCGATGAAAACCAATAACCGCAGCAGCGAAGAGCAAGAAAGTTTGGCATTATTACGCGAGCGTTATGGCGATGCCATTTTGGAAACCACTTTGCCCGAACGCGCCCCGATTCGGAAAGCCATTGCCAAACGCATTCCCGTGTGGACAAAAGTGAGTGGTGAAGGACATATCCGCGCCGCCAAAGAATGGCGCGCTGCCTGCGAACGGATTTTGGAAAAATTATCATGACAGCCTATTTAAACGCATTAGACATTTTGGGAACGGGCGTAGATGCCTTGTTTGGCGGCAATCAAACCACTTTAACGGTTGTGCCTTTAAGCGATATTCAAGTCAAAGAGCAAATCCGCAAACATTTTGAAGATGAAACCAATTCTTTATCCGAATTGGCGGAAAGCATCAAGCAGCGCGGTGTGTTGCAGCCGATTTTGCTGCGCCCTGCGCCCAATGGCAGCGGTTACGAGCTGATTGCAGGCGAGCGCCGTTTTCGTGCCGCGCAGTTGGCAGGATTAAGCAGCATTCCCGCGCACATTCAAAACTTAAGTGATGAAGAAGCCGAAGACGCACAATTAGCAGAAAATATTCAGCGCAAAAACCTGACCCAACAAGAAGAAGCACTGAAAATTCAGCGGGATTTGGATAAACTCGGTTCGGTGGAAGCGGTATTGGCAAAGCATAATAAAAGTCGTGCGTGGCTTTCTAAAATGTTGGGTTTACTGAATTTGCCCGAACAGGCGCAACGTTTGGTGCAGGAAAACATCAGCGCCGATTTGGAAGTGATTAATTTAGTTAAAACGGTAGAAAAACAAGACAGCTTGGCAGCCAAACAATTGGTGGATGATTTAAAACAAACGCGCGGTCAGGCCGATGCGCGTGCCAAAGCCAAAGCCGTAAAAGAACGGGTAAAACCCAAGAAAAACATCCGTTCTGTCGCACCCGAAACCGATGATTTCAATCAATGGTTGCATTATTGGCAAACGGAAATTGCTGCGGGCAGACAAACGGCTGCGGATATGTTGAATACGGTATCGGAAGCAGAATTGGCGCGTTTGGCTGATGTGCTGATGCCCCATTTTGTGCGTGGGCAATCTGAAACGGCTTTAAGCCACCATGTTGCCAAACAATTTGCTGCGAAGGTGTTTGCCGAACAAGGCTTGGGACAATTGGCATTGTGGGCGTTTTTGCAGGGTGTAGAAAAACGCAATCATTTGGATTGGGTGGATTTGTTTGCGCTTTGGCAGCAGAAAGTTTAAAAAAAAACGGGGGTATTTTCGCGGACGCGAAAATGCCCCTACTCTTTTTAAATGCGGGTTGTTTTCGCGTCCGCGAAAAAGTTTTTTCTGAAAAATAAAATGTTTATTTTTTAATCTCAATGGCAAAAACGATTATATATGAATATTTTTGATTACTTGGGCTGGTGGTGGCAGCAGCTTGGCGGTGTGCTGCGAATTGTGTTCCGACAACAATGGGGCGAGCTGACGTGGCAACATGTTTTGGCGTGTTTATTATTGTGCGGATTGGTGTGGTGCTTGTGCCCTGTGCTGTGGCGGGTGTGGTTATGGAGCAAATTTAAGGGACAAATCCGCAATAAGCGTTGGCATTTTGCGCGCGTGCTGAATGTGGTGGATGGCGACACCTTAAATGTGAAAATGGCTTGGTCGCGTACGGTAAAGGTAAGGATGCAATATATTGATGCGCCGGAAAGCAAACAGCGTTTTGGTGAAGATGCAACGCGCTTTTTGCAAAAACAGACACAAGGAAAAACGGTGTTATTGGTGTGTGCGCCCAATCATGACCGTTATGGACGGGTGTTGGCGGAAGTGTTTACTTTGCGTTTGCGCCACAGTGTGAATTTAACCATGGTGGAGCATGGCATGGCTTGGGCGTATCAGGGGACAAAGGCGTATGTGGTGGCGGAGCAGACGGCGCGGCGTAAGAAACTGGGTTTGTGGCGGGGGCGCAAACCCACGCAGCCTGCACAATGGCGCAAAGAGAAAAATTCGGGTTATAGTTGATTAAAATCGCAACGATATAGCGTTGCCAACGCCCTGATGTACTACCCGTACACGGCGGGTGTTGTCGCCTTGTCTCGTTTTTATTTTTATCAACTATAGTTCATGATGTCAAAACACCCTGTCGGATAAACGGCAGGGTGTTTTTTTGTGTTTGAAAGGGATAGAGGACAACAAAATTGAAGACCAGATTGGACGCTTTTTCAGCAGTAATAACAGTTTGAATGGCTGCCATCAGATATGCCGATACCTATTGAAAAAAGCGGAAAAGTCTATTTCCTTAAATTTAAAATTTAACTAAATATTTAATTTTTAATGTTGAATTTTATTTTTGGCTGGAATGAAAAAGGGTAGGGCAGGGCGTTTTCCGTGAAAAAAGATTGTTTGTATAAAACAAACAGTCTTGTCGCTTGCTGCTGAATTGTGGCGGGTGGGGATTGCCTGTAATTTAGCAGACAGCTTGCAGCGGCAACGGTGCAAGAAAACAATTTTTAGATTAATTGGAGACATGCCATGAATCAAAATACGGCGAAAGCCACCCAGTTTGGCAGCTTGGATCATTATGAAAAAGGTTCTATCCAGCTGATTAGCGGAGAAGCAGGCAATTATGCTTTTTCTAATGTGTTTGAAGTGGCTTCGCAATCGGCACCCTACGAAAAAAGCGTAGTGGGCATGAACATGAAGTTTGTGATTGAGTCGCTGCGTGCGGAAGGTCAGTCGCAATGGTTTACCGCTTCACATGATGAGTTTGTGATTGTGTTGGACGGTGAAGTGCGCGTGGATTATCTGAAGCTGGCGCAACCTTTGGTGTCGGAAGAGCAAGAAGGCACACACGCTGCGGGTGACAAACCCGATGGTCAGGCGATGGGTTATGCGGTGTTGAAACAGGGACATCAGGCGATTTTGCCTGCCAATTGTGCTTACCGCTTTGAAGCCGCCAAACCGGGCGTGATGTTGGTGCAAACCATTAAAGGTCCGCTTTCGGTTGAAAAGTGGCACAGCATCTGTATTCAATAATCCGTTATCTTGGGAGAGACCAAAATGGACAAAAAATTAGAAGAGTTTGTGGGCGCAGGCGTAAAAGTTGGCGAATTGAATGACTTGACGGGCTACCATGCGTTTAGCTTGGGCAAGTTCCGCTTTGAGCGCGATGAATATTTCGCCAAAATTGTGTGGGAAGTTAATGGTCATGAGCATTCCCATCTGATGTCTGCCGATGCGTTTTTGCGTGCGCTGATGCGTGATGTGGCGTGGGGCTTTTTCTATGGCTGGGTAAACTTTGACCATGTGATTGGTACGCGCAACCACTATGGCAGCGTGGATTTGTATGCGGGTACGTTTAACGGCGTATTAAAAGATGCGGGCGTGGATTACATTGAAAACTTTGAAACGCCGCTGATTATGGCAACGTTTAAGGCGATTTTGCATGATTGGGTAAACGATGGCTTTGACCCGTTTGCTGCGCCCGAAGAAACAGGCAGCGCGTTTGGTCGTAAAGACGGCAGCAATGAAGAAGCGATTGACCGCTACCGCATTGCCACCAAGCGTATGCCGGGCTTGCCCGATGATTCGCCGCTGCGTGATGATTTGCCGGTAAACCGTCAGTTTCAAGATGTGGTGCAAGACGAGCCGTTTATCCATTGCGAACCGGGTTTTGAAGGACAATTGGGCGGGTTTAACCTGTTTAAATACCTGTCGCGTTCCGATGTAACGTGGAATCCGTCTGTGACTTCCGTGTGCAAAGAAAGTCTGTTCTGCCCGACCACCGAAGAATATATTTTGCCGATTTTTCACGGTAACGACCGCGTAGAATGGTTCTTGCAGCTTTCAGACGAAATCACTTGGGACATCGCCGATAAAAACGACGGCACGCCGATTGCGCGTTTGATTATGAAACCGGGCGATATTGCTGCGATGCCTGCCAATATCCGCCATCAGGGTTATTCTACCAAGCGTTCCATGCTGCTGGTATGGGAAAACGCCACGCCTAATCTGCCTGAAAAATACGAATCGGGCGAACTGCCGCCGTATCCGGTTCAGTTCTAAAACGGTTCAGGCAGCCGTGTCTGTAAAACGGCGCGGCTGCCTGAAATATTTTTAGTAGGGATTAAACATCTGTTTAATTCGTCTTGTCCCCGCAGCCTTAACAGGCGCGGTATCGCTTAATAAAGGATTTTCTTATGAATACAGAATTATTTATCAACGGCAAATTTGTTCCCGCACAAAAAGGCGGTACCATTGATGTGTTGAATCCCGCCAATGGTACGCTGATTACCAAAATCGCTGCTGCCGAAGCCGAAGACGTGGACATCGCCGTTGCCGCTGCCAAAAAAGCCTTTCCCGCATGGGCAGCAACCCCTGCTGCCGAGCGCGGCAGATTATTATTAAAACTGGCTGATTTAATTGAAGAACATGCCGAAGAGCTGGCGCAATTGGAATCTTTGGACACGGGACACCCCATCCGCGATTCACGCCGTTTGGACGTGCCGCGTACCGCTGCTTGTTTCCGTTATTTCGGCGGAATGGCGGACAAAATTCAAGGTTCCGTGATTCCCGTTGAACAGGGCTTTTTAAACTATGTTACCCGCGAACCTGTGGGCGTGGTCGGGCAGATTGTACCGTGGAATTTCCCGTTAATGTTTACCAGTTGGAAGCTGGGTCCTGCTTTGGCGGCGGGCAACACGGTGGTGATGAAACCTTCTGAACTGACCCCCTTATCCACCCTGAAAATCGCTGAATTGATTCAAAAAGCAGGTTTCCCTGATGGCGTGGTGAATATTGTTGCGGGCTACGGTCAAACCGCAGGACAGCGCATTGCCGAGCATGAAGACATTGCCAAAGTGGCGTTTACGGGTTCTACCTTAACGGGACAAAATATTGTCCGTGCGTCCGCAGGCAACCTGAAACGCGTGCAGTTGGAATTGGGCGGCAAAGGCGCGAATATTGTGTTTGAAGATGCCGATATTGATGCGGCGGTAAATGGCGCGGCGTGGGCGATTTTCCACAATCAGGGTCAAGCCTGTATTGCGGGTTCGCGCCTGATGTTGCACGAATCCATTGCCGATGCTTTCTTGGAAAAATTTGTGAAATTGGCGCAATCCATCCGTTTGGGCAGTCCGCAAGACCCCGAAACCGAAATGGGTCCGCTCACGTCCGCCGCCCACCGTGACAAAGTATTGTCTTACGCCGAAATTGCGGTAGAGCAGGGCGGAAAAATCCTGACCGGCGGTAAAGCCCCCGCAGATGAAGCCCTGAAAAACGGCTACTATGTTTTGCCAACCGTGGTGGAAGCCAAACCGTCTGACCGCGTGGCGCAAGAAGAAGTGTTCGGACCGTTTGTTACCGTTTTGCGTTTTAAAGACGATGCGGAAGCCTTGGCGATTGCCAACAGCACCGAATACGGTTTGGGCAGCGGCTTGTGGACGAAAAACCTGCAACGCGCTCACCGTTTTGCCCGCGAAATCCGCGCAGGTATGTGCTGGATTAACAGCTACAAACGCGTGAATCCAGGCAGTCCCTTCGGCGGTGTCGGCAAATCGGGTTACGGTCGCGAAATGGGCTTTGAAGCCATTCACGATTACACCGAAGCCAAATCCGTATGGGTCAATGTGGACGCGAAAATCCCACCGCATTTTGACCGCAGCAAATAACCCTTTGCCGTAAAACGGTTTCAGGCAGCCATATTCTTTATCGTGGCTGCCTGAAACGCCAACTTATTATAAGGAATCGCCATGTTCCCGTTCCACTATCAAAACTTACCCTTAAATGTTTACTTTGGCAAAGGACGCATCCGTGAATTGCGCGGTATTTTGCAGGAAAACGGTTATCGCCGCGTTTTGGTGATGACCACCCCCGACCAACAGCCCGCAGGCGAACGTTTGGCAGCCGAACTGGGCGATTTGGCAGCAGGCGTGTATCCGCACGCCGTGATGCACGTTCCCACCGAAGTGGCGCAAGCTGCTGTGGCTTATGTGCGCGAACAGCAAATAGATTGCTGTGTGGCATTGGGTGGCGGTTCTACCATCGGTTTGGCAAAAGCCGTTGCCTTGGAAACCGCTACCCCGATTGCTGCTGTGCCGACCACCTACGCAGGCAGCGAAATGACCGCCGTTTACGGTTTAACCGAAAACGGACGCAAAACCACCGGTAAAGATTTGCGCGTTTTGCCCAAAGTGGTGGTGTACGACCCCGATTTAACCCTCACTCTGCCCGCAGGTATTTCTGCCGCTTCAGGCATTAACGCCATGGCACACGCCGTAGAAGCCTTGTATGCCGAAAACAAAAACCCGATTATCAGCATGATGGCAAGCGAATCGGTACGCGCTCTCAGCCGTTCTTTGCCTGCCATTGTGCAAAATCCGCAAGATGAAGACGCGCGCGCCCAAGCCTTTTACGGTGCATGGCTGGCGGGAATGTGTTTGGGTGCAGTAGGCATGGCGGTTCACCACAAAATCTGCCACACCCTAGGCGGTACGTTCAATCTGCCGCACGCCCAAGCCCACGCCATTGTTCTGCCTTATTCGGTGCATTACAACCGCAACGCCGATGATGAAGCCATGAGCCGTTTGGCAGAAGCTTTAGGCATTGACGACCCGCAAGATTGCGGCATGGTACTGTACCGTTTGAATCAATCTTTAGGCATTCCGATGGCATTGGCAGAAATCGGCTTGCCCGAACACGGCGCACAAGAAGTCGCGCAAATTGTGTGCGACAGCCCTTACTACAATCCGCGCCCCTATGTGTATGACGAACTGTACGATTTATTAAACAAAGCCCATCACGGCTTGCCGCCGCGTTAAGGACAAGGCGTTTCAGGCTGTCTGAAACGCCTTTTTTTCATCATCAGGAACACATCGCCATGAACCCGCTTACCGAACAAGTTATCCGCAGTTTTCAACAAATAGACAACGAACGCCACCGTTTTTTAATCACCACCCTGATTCGTAAATTGCACGAATATGTAGAAGAAGTGCAACCCAATGAAGACGAATGGTTAAACGCCATTCAATTTTTAACCGACACAGGCAAATTGTGTGATGAAAAACGGCAGGAATACATTTTATTATCAGACGTATTGGGCGTGTCCATGCTGATGGACCAGATTTTGCATGAAAAAAACGATGTGCAAACCCCCTCCACCGTGTTCGGACCGTTTTTTGCCGAAAATATGCCCGTGCGCCCCTTTGCTGCCAGCATCGTTAAAGACGGGCAGGGCAGCGACAAACCCGTATTGGTACGCGGCACCGTGCGCGATACCCAAGGCAAACCCCTGTCGGGCGTGAAAATTGACGTTTGGCAAACCGCCGAAAACGGCATGTATTCAGGTCAAGACCCCGAGCAGACTGCCGATAATCTGCGCGGTGTGTTTATCAGCCGCGAAGATGGCGCGTATGCCTTTCAAACCATTTTGCCCGTCAGCTACCCCATTCCGTCTGATGGCACGGTGGGGCGTTTGCTGAACTACGCCCAACGCAATATTTGGCGACCCGCACACATTCATTTCAAATTGGAATCGCCGCAACATCAACATTTGGTGACCCATTTGTTTTTGTCGGGCGACGAATATTTGCAGAACGATGCCGTGTTTGGTGTGAAAGAACGCCTGATTGTGTCTTACCGCGACTGCCAAGCCGACGAGCAAAGCCGCGAGCAATACGGTATCAACCAAGATTACCGCTTGATTGAATACGACTTTATTTTAACGGAAGCATAAATTATGGCAGAAAACGCGAAAATCCCCTTATGCGCACACGCCCAAGTGCAGGAAGCGGGCGTATTGAAAGTGGCACATCCGCAGCACAAAGACATCAGCATGGTTTTGATTCACAAAGACGGCGCATGTTTTGCCTACCGCAATGTTTGTCCGCATTTTTCCATTCAGTTGGACAACGCGCAGGGACATTTTTTTACCTATCAAAACCGCTATATTATGTGCGCCCACCATTCGGCAATGTTTGAAGTGGACACGGGTTTGTGTGTAGATGGACCGTGTAAAGCCCATTCTTTGCAGGCGGAAAATATTGTGGTGGAAGACGGGCAGGTATTTTGGTTGTCGCATGACTTTTGAATAATTGAAGCCCGATATTGAAGTTTTGGATACAGGCTGCCTGAATATTGACAGCCTTCGTATAAAACATTATTTTTTCAAATTATTTACCAGCAGCTTGACGGTTCTCTGTCAGGCTGTTTTTTTAACATCAGCAGTAATCAGAAAGGACGTGTGTCATGGACAAACTGCAATGTATGGAAGCCTTTGTGCGGGTGGCGCAAAGCGGAAGTTTTGTTCAGGCTGCCGAGCAGTTGGGGGTGGCGCGTTCGGTTATCAGCACCCGTATCCGCCAGTTAGAGCAATTTGTGGATGCGCCGCTGTTTCACCGCAATACCCGTTCCGTGCGCCTGTCTGAAATTGGCGAGCAGTATTATGCCGAATGCGCCCAACTGCTTAACCGTTTTGAAGTGCTGATGAGCGATATGGCATTGGCAAAAAACGATTTAAAAGGGCGTTTGCGGATACATTTGGTACCTGGATTCGGTTTGGGGTATTTCAGCAGACAGTTGGCGCGGTTTACCCGTTTATATTCCGATATTGAGTTAGATTTGGTGGTCAGCGATAAGATTGTGGACCCCGTATCGGGTGGTTTTGATGTGGCGTTTCAGATTTTTCCGCCCAAGGGCGAAAGTTTGATTGAACGGCGGATTTTTCATGTTAATCGCGTGTTGTGCGCTTCGCCTGATTTTGTGGCGGAATACGGCGTACCGTATTTGCCCGAACATCTGCATCGGTTTGAAATCGGTTATTACTCAGGCTATCCCGAGCGCAATAAAATCAAGTTTTTAATTGACAGAATATTTTACGAATTTCCGATTCAGGCGCGAATCAGCTCTTCATCGATTCATTTGCTACATGATTTTGCCGTGGGCGGTGGCGGAATTGTTTGTCTGCCGACTATTGTTGCCAAAGACGCGCTGTTAGACGGCAGCTTGATTTCGGTTTTAACTGAATATTTTATCCCACCCTACAGCCTGCGCGCGGTGTTTCCACCCAATTCCAAAAACATCAAAAAAGTCAGACACATTATTGATTTTATTTCGGAAGACATCAGCAGGCTGCCTGAATGGGATAAGCAGTTGATTGAGAAAGGCTGCTTGTCACCTTTAGCCGCATCGTTCAATGAGTACCGCAATACCCTGTCCGACACCGATGCACATTGAACAAATCGCGTAACGTCCGCCCGATACTTCCAGCTGATTCACGGCGGTTGCCAGCAGGCGCGTACCCGATGCGCCCAGCGGATGCCCAATGGCAATCGCGCCGCCGTTGGGATTAACACGCGGGTCGTCGTCCGCCAAACCCAAATCGCGGGTACACGCCAAGGCTTGCGCGGCGAAAGCTTCATTTAATTCAATGACATCAATGTCTTCCAAACGCATATTGGTTTTGGCGAGCAATTTTTTAATGGCTGGCGCGGGCGCAAATCCCATAATGCGCGGTTCAATCCCAACGGTAACGCCACCGAGAATGCGGGCGCGTGGCGTTAAACCGTATTGCGCCACCGCGCTGCCTGAAGTGAGCAGAGCGGCGGACGCGCCGTCGTTGATGCCTGAAGCATTCCCTGCCGTTACCGTGCCTTCGGCAAACACCACGGGTTTCAGTTTTGCCAAACCTGCCAAGGTGGTCTCGGGGCGCGGGTGTTCGTCTTGCGACACGATAATCGGTTCACCTTTGCGCTGTGGAATGCTGATAGGGACAATTTCGCGTTGAAAAAAGCCTTTGGCATTCGCGGCGGCGGCTTTTTGCTGACTGGCAAGGGCAAAACGGTCTTGGTCTTCGCGGCTGATGCCAAATTGCGCCACCAGATTTTCGGCGGTCTGCGGCATGCTGTCCACGCCGTAACGCGCTTTCATTTCGGGATTGACAAAACGCCAACCCATTGTGGTGTCTTCAATTTTTTGAGCGCGTCCGAAAGCCTGTTCTGCCTTGCCCATCACATAGGGCGAACGCGACATATTTTCCACGCCACCCGCAATCATTAAATGGGCATCGCCGCTGCGAATGGCACGGCTGGCGGTTAAAACAGCATCCAAAGACGAACCGCATAAGCGGTTGAGTGTAGAGGCAGAAACCTGTGTTGGCATACCCGCCAGCAGTGCCGACATCCGCGCCACATTGCGGTTGTCTTCACCCGCTTGATTGGCGCAACCGAGCAACACATCGTCTAATGCGCCCCAGTCCAATTCGGGGTGGCGGTTCATTAAGGCACGAATCGGCTCTGCGCCCAAATCATCGGTACGCACCGCCGCCAATGCGCCGCCATAACGTCCAAACGGGGTGCGGACAACGTCAATAATATAAGCATCGTTGGGATTCATGGGCTATTCCTTAACTTGAGTGGCAAAATGCCGCAGCTTTTTTTCAGGCTGCCTGAAACACTGCGGCTTAATGGTTTATTTAATGTGTTTGTCAGCCAAAAGTGGCGCGGCAGTCAGGTTTTGCAAATCGGCAAAACTTAAACCCTCTACCATTTCCGTTACCAACAAACCTTGTTCGGTAATGTCCAATACGCATAAATCGGTGTAAATGCGGTCCACACAGCGCAAACCTGTGGCAGGATAGCTTAATTTTTCCACAATTTTGGGTTCGCCACTGCGGCTGGTATGTTCCATGGTTACCCACACTTTTTTCGCGCCCACTGCCAAATCCATCGCGCCGCCCACGGCAGGAATGGCATCGGGTGCGCCCGTGTGCCAGTTTGCCAAATCGCCCTGCGCCGACACTTGAAACGCGCCCAATACGCAAATGTCCAAATGTCCGCCGCGCATCATGGTAAACGAATCGCCGTGATGGAAAAAACAGCCGCCTTGCAGCAGGGTAACAAATTCTTTGCCCGCATTGATTAAATCGGGGTCTTCTTCGCCCTTGGGCGGCGGCGGGCCAAATGCCAGCAAACCATTTTCCGAATGCAGGAAAATTTCTTTATCGGCAGGCAGATAAGCAGCAATTTTGGTCGGCAGGCCAATACCTAAATTCACATATGCGCCTTCGGGAATGTCTTGTGTTACACGGCGGGCAATGTCTTCACGGCTACGTTTTTGCGGATTCATGGGCAACTCCTCAAATTTTAACAATATGGCGGACAAAAATACCGGGGGTAATGATGTGTTCGGGATTCAGTTCGCCCAATTCCACCACTTCCGATACTTCGGCAATGGTAACGGCAGCCGCCGTTGCCATAATCGGACCAAAATTGCGCCCCGATTTACGGTACACCAAATTGCCCCAACGGTCGCCCTGATGGGCTTTAATTAAAGCAAAATCGGCTTTAATCGGGTATTCCAGCACATAATCGCGCCCGTCAATCTCACGGGTTTCCTTGCCTTCCGCCAACAGCGTACCAAAGCCTGTGGGCGTAAACACCGCGCCCAAACCCATACCCGCCGCCTGAATCCGACACGCCAGATTGCCCTGCGGCACCAGTTCCAATTCAATTTTACCGGCGCGGTACAGCTCTTCAAACGCCCACGAATCCGCCATACGCGGAAACGAACAAATGATTTTGCGTACCGCCCCGCTGCTTAACAAACGGCTTAAACCGTCATCACCGCTGCCCGCATTATTACTGATAATCACCAAATCTTTGGCACCCGTTTCAATCAAACCGTCAATCAAGCCCGCAGGCTGTCCCGCCCCGCCGAAACCGCCAATCATAATACTGGCGCCATCGCCGATTTGCGAGAGTACATCACCGAGTGCACGGCTGCTTTTATCAATCATGGCATTTACCCTTGGCATTGGAAAAACAGTAAGCGATTGTAACGGTTTTAGTAGTTTCATACAGTCTGGTATGGCAAAGACAGTGTTTTTTTATTGAGAATAATTTAGCAGCAGTAAATTCAATTGCAAAATAAATATCAATACATAGTGAGGTACAAAACATTTAATATATTAAAATAAACAACCCGATTAAATAACAAGAATTCCATAAAATAGAGTAAAATACCCGTTTGGAAATTTTTTAAAAATTAGGTTTTTTATGTCCCAACTGATTGAGCTTACCCGAAAACTCAAAGAAATTTTTCAAATCGACCGTGCCGATTTGGATTTCGGCATTTACCGCATTTTGAATACACGCAGTCAAGAAATTGAACGCTATTTGAGTGAAACCTTGCCACAAGCCGTCAAACAAGCCTTTGGCGAAAACCAAAGCGAACAAGTTTTAAGCTGGACAAACGAATTAGAGCAAGCCAAAAAACAAGCCCAAGATTTAGGCATTGACCCGACACAATCGCCAAAAGTACAAGATTTGAAAAATAAAATCGTCCAAGCCCAAAAAAGCACAGGCGACAACGAAACCGCTGTTTACCGCCATTTGCTTACCTTTTTTGGTCGCTATTACGAAGATGGCGATTTTATCAGTCAGCGCCGTTACAAAGGCGATACCTATGCAGTTCCTTATGCCGGTGAAGAAGTGCTGTTGCATTGGGCAAATAAAGACCAGTATTACACCAAATCAGGCGAAAATTTCAGTAACTACCGTTTTACATTGGCAGATGATGAGCGCACAGTATTTTTCCGTTTAAACAGCGCCGATATCGCCAAAGACAACCGCAAAGACAACGATACCAAACGCCTGTTTACACTGGCTGTTGCTCAAATTATTGAGCAGGAAAATGAAGATGGTGAAATCGAGACCATTGAAATCAATCCCATTACACAAAGTGAAGACGGTAACACCTTAACCATTTTGTTTGATTATAAGCCATTTGCAAAATCAGAAAAGCAAGAAAAAATCCTAGAAAAAGATTTGCAAACCTTGCTGTCTCACGATTTATTGCAAACCACATGGAGTGCATTGGCAGATCGGGAACCCACAGAAAAAAATCCCAACCGCACTTTATTGGAAAAACATTTATCCGATTACACACAAAAAAATACTGCTGACTATTTTATTCATAAAGATTTAGGCGGATTTTTGCGCCGTGAATTGGATTTTTATATTAAAAATGAAGTGATGAATTTGGACGATGTGCAATCTGCTCAAGCATTTGCCCACATTGAAGCCAATTTACGCCTAATTCAAACCTTGCGTAGTATTGCATTGGAAATTATCAGCTTTTTGGCACAACTGGAAAATTTTCAGAAAAAATTATGGTTAAAGAAGAAATTTGTTGCTAACTGCCACTATTTGATTACTTTAAATCATATTCCCAATCAATTTTATCAGGCCATTTTTGCTAATACCAAACAACGTGAGCAATGGGAAAATTTATTTTCAGTAAAAGATTTGCATGATAAAGATTTGGACTTTTCCAATGCTTCAAATCCCTATGCTTATTTGGTAGTGGATACCTCGCTGTTTCCTAATGAATTTCAATCGCAACTTTTAACTGCTTTATCGGCACAAATTTCAGGCAGTCTTGATGACCATATCAATGGTACGCTGATTCACTCAGATAATTTTCAAGCCCTGAATTTATTACAAGCGCGTTATCGGGAACAGGTAAAATGTATTTATATTGATCCTCCTTATAATACAAATGCTTCACCTATTGTATATAAAAATGGTTATAAACATTCAAGTTGGGTAAGTTTAATACAAGATAGAGTTTTACTGGGATTAAATCTAGCTCATCAATCAGCAATACAATTTACTGCTATTGATCATGCTGAATTATTTAATTTAGGTAAACTACAAGATCAGATATTTACAGAAGAAAACAGAATTGCAATCATTCCTATACAACATAATCCAAAAGGTAGAAATCAAGCTGTCTTCTTTTCGGAAAATTGTGAATATATGTTTTGCTATGCTAAGAATATTAATAAAGCAGAATTTAATCAAGTAGCTATTGATGAGGAAGTGTTGGTAACATTTACAGAAAAAGATGAAAAAGGTAAATATAGGTGGGAAAACTTTATTCGTGCAAGGACATCATGGTCAAGAAAAAATAAGCCTAATAATTGGTATCCTCTTTATGTAAGTCCCGATTTAAAAATAATATCAACAGTAAGCCAACCTGAATATATTGAATTATATCCCCAAACAGATAATGGGGATTATGCTTGGAAAGTGATTCCAGAAAGTTTTATTGAACAAAATAAAGGAAATGATTATTTTAAAGCTGTTAAGGAAAATGGAAGAATTGTTATTTATCATAAATATTATGAGCAACAAGTATTTAAAAATTTCTGGGCGCAAAAAAAATACCAATCTGAATTTAATGGTACAAACTTATTGAAGTCTGTTTTAGGAAACAACCTATTTAATTTTCCAAAATCTATTTTTGCAGTACTAGATAGTATTAAAATAGTTTCTAAAAAACAGGATATTGTCTTAGATTACTTTGCAGGGAGTGGCACAACCGCTCATGCTGTGATTAACTTAAATCGTGAAGATAACGGTCGTCGTCAATATATTCTTGTAGAGCAGGGAGAATATTTTGATACCGTACTCAAACCGCGTGTGCAAAAAGTGATTTACAGCCAAGAATGGAAAGATGGCAAACCTGTAGCATCCGATAAACATTCAAGCAGCCTAAACGGTGTGCCACAAATCGTTAAAGTGCTGAAACTGGAAAGTTACGAAGATACGCTGAATAATTTAGTTCTTCAAAAGCGACAAGGGGAATTACCAACAGAAGAGGCAAAAAAAGACTATCTGCTCCACTATATGCTGAATATTGAAAGTCGTGATAGCTTGCTGAATGTGTCGCATTTTGCTAAGCCGTTTGATTATCAATTGAAAATTGCTACGAATAGTGCTGGGGCATTTGATGAAAAAAATATTGATTTGGTGGAAACCTTTAATTACCTGATTGGGGCAAAAGTCATTGGTGTGGACGATAAACGCAGCGAACAAGGTTTTGTGGCAGTAGAGTGCCGTTTGCCAAATCAAGATTCAGACGACAAAACGTTGATTTTTTGGCGCGATTGCCAGTGTGTTGGCTACGAGGAATTGCAAAAACATTTTAACCGTTTGGGCATTAATCCTGCTGACAGCGAATACAGCCAAGTTTATGTTAATGGCGACCACACGCTTGAAACAGTGTGGGACGGCGAACAAAGCGGCAGCCTGAAAATCCGTTCTATTGAAGCAGAATTTTTGGCATTGATGTTTGCAGGGGAAGAATAATGGCAAAAGCAAGCAAAATTCATTTTAATCAACATTTGATTTTAAACCGTTGGTTGTTGTCTTTATTTCACAAAACATCGCTGCTTGAATTAAAAGCAGTATTGGAAAGGGTGGAGCAGGAAAATGCCTTTATTGCCAATGACGGACACAGTTATTTTTATCACCGTTTGAGCAATGTACTATTTTTTAATCATGAAAATCTGCTTTCTACACAAGATTTAGCGGCTTACGATTTGCGTTTGGTGCAGTATTGGCAAAAAATTACCGTTAAACGTAATCAGGAAGACGGATATGAATTGCGTCCCAAATATTTTCAGTATTTGTCTTTACTGTTTACGGAAATTTATTTGGATTGGTATTTCAACCGTAAATCGCAATTGCAAACGGTACTCAATGCCCAGTTAGCCCAATACGTTAAAGACATGGGTGAGCATGCGCAAAATTTTGAAGATTACCGTTTAAATGATTTGAATAAAATCGCGTTTTGGAATGCCACAGGTTCGGGTAAAACGTTGTTGATGCACGTTAATATTTTGCAGTATCTGCATTATTTTAAAGCAGGTAAATCGGCAAAACCCGATAAAGTGATTGTTCTCACGCCAAACGAGGGTTTGAGCCGTCAGCATAAAGAAGAGCTTGAACGGTCAGGATTTTCTGCCAGTTTTTTTGATAAGAATATCACAGCACAGACAACATTTAATTTTAGTATTGATGAGGTAGGTATTGGTTTAGGTATTGAAATTATTGATGTCAATAAGCTTTCTGATAAATCGGGCGATAAAACCGTATCGGTAGAAGCATTTGACGGCAATAATTTGGTACTCGTTGACGAAGGACATCGCGGTACATCAGGTGAACAATGGTTGTTACGTCGTGAGGCTTTGGTTAAAGGTGGTTTTGCTTTTGAATATTCGGCAACTTTGGGTCAAGCAGTGGCAAATGGCAAAACCATTGCCAAACAAATAGAAGAAAAACAAAAAGCCAAAGCCAAATTATTGTTTAACAAAGGTTCGCTGAAAGGTTTATCGGAAGACGATTTAGCTAAATTAACGCTTGATGAGCTGGAAATGGCAAAAGTTCGCACCACGGCGGTGCTGGAAACCTATGCCAAATCGGTGTTGTTTGATTATTCCTACAAGCATTTTTATAACGATGGCTACGGTAAAGAAAGCCTGATTTTAAATATTCAAAAACAAGGTTTTGACAAACATTTGCCCTTGTATTTTGTGGCGGGATTGTTGTCGTTTTATCAACAACTTTATTTGTTTGAACAGCACAAATCGGCATTGGCAGATTGGAATATTGAAAAGCCATTGATGGTGTTTGTGGGACACCGTGTTAAAGAAAGCAATAAAGAAACAGAAGAACAAAAGGTAGAAAAATCTGATGTTTTGACTGTAATAAGACAGCTGGCATTTTTTGTGAACGAGCCACAAACGGTGCAAAAATGGCTTAAAGATTTATTGCAGGACAATGCTCAATTATTGAACGATAAAAATCAGCATATTTTTAAAGGTCGGTTTGTGCCGTTGCTCTCTTTTAAGGAGAATGTGCATGGCTTGTATCAAGATATGTTGCTTAAAATTTTCGGTGCAAGTCATACCAGCCGTTTGCGTTTGACATATTTGAAAAAAAGCGATGGCGAATTGGCGTTGTCGTTGGGTGAACATGGCACAAAATTTGGCGTGATTAATATTGGCGATGCGTCTGGTCTGCTTAAAACAGCACAAGAAGAAAAATTTGCTAAGGAATTTGACGCAGTAAGTGATGAGTTTAATGGTGGTTTATTTGCTCAAATCAATAAGCATCAATCGCCTGTGAATATCTTGGTTGGTTCGCGTAAATTTACTGAAGGCTGGTCAAGCTGGCGCGTTTCTACCATGGGTTTACTCAATATGGGTAGAGGGGAAGGCAGTCAAATTATTCAGCTTTTTGGGCGTGGTGTGCGTTTGAAAGGTAAAGATGGGTCGCTGAAACGCTCTGTGCCTAATATACGTCCTGAAGATATGTTTTTGGAAAAATTGGAAACACTGAATATTTTTGGTATTAATGCCGATTATATGGAAGTATTCCGCCAATATCTTGCTGATGAAGACATTGCAAGCAGTGATGAAATGCTGACTTTGGATTTTCCAGTACAAAAGCGTTTACCAGCAGTAAAGTTGAAAACTTTACGACTAAAAGAAGAAGTGAAAGGCAATCGCCAACAGTCATTTAAACGGGTGGAGAAAGAAATTTATCTATTTGAAATTCCTGAAAAATGGAAAGGTAAGATTAAAGATATTGAAATTAGCCTAGACCGTTATGCTAAAGTACAAAGCATTACCAGTAAAGGCAATGCCATTGCTTTATCAAAAAACGAGCAGCGTTATGAAGCCAAGCTGAATACAGCATTGTTTAATTTTTTTGATTGGGACAAAATTTATTTGACCATTAGTCAATTTAAGCATCAGCAAACTTGGTATAACTTACGACTAGATAAAGATAAATTACGTCAATTTGCTGAAAAAAACGATTGGTATCATTTATACATACCTAAATCTGCTTTGGCAGTAGACAGTTTTGCTCAAATTGTGTTGCAACAAGAGATTTTGACGGATTTATTGTTGGAATATGTCCGTGCTTTTTATCAGCGACTAAAATCGGTTTATGAAAGGCGGTTTTACGAAGTAGTAGAAGTGGATGAAGACAACGGCTCTATGTTGGACAAATACCAATTTAGTTTGTCTGATAATGATGAGGGCAGAATTATTAAACAACATTTGGAAATGTTGGCAAACAGTTCAGGCAGCCTGAAAAACGGCATTAAAGAAATATATGGTGGAGATAACGGCCTACAAATGCTCTGTTTGAACGGTCATTTGTACGCGCCTATTTTTGCATGTTTGAAACGAGCCGATTTGCCGTTTAGCATTCAGCCACTTGCCATTGCTGATGAAAGCGAATGGCTTTTTGTTAGAGATTTAATTGATGCCGAAAAAAGGGGCAAATTGAGCGAATGGACACACGGCAAAGACTTGTATTTACTGCGTAATGCGTCTAATAAAGCCAAAGGCTTGGGTTTTGCTTTGGCAGGTAATTTTTATCCCGACTTTTTGCTGTGGCTAGTGGATAATCAAACAGGCAAACAATGGCTGTCTTTGATTGATCCTAAAGGCATTCGCAATATGGATTTAGGTCATGCCAAATTTAATTTACATAAGGAATTACAAATATTGGCAGGTGAGTTAAACATCACTACCCCGATTTTGTCTGCTTTCATTTTGTCCATTACCAAGCAAGCCGATTTAATCAATGCAGGGCATATTAGTACACAAGAATTTACCGATAACCATATTTTGTTTATGGATAATAATCAGGTGTATTTAAAACAAATGTTTAATATGATACTGGAAGGATAAGCATGTTGTTTACCGCGCACCAAGCCAAATATTTTGCTCACGAAATCTTGTGTCGTTCCAATCAAGGTGTGGAGAGGATTTCTCAAGGCTTGTTCAATGCCAAAGTAGATTTAAATCCCCATCAGATTGATGCGGCGTTGTTTGTATTGAAAAATCCGCTTGGACGCGGCGTATTGCTTGCCGATGAAGTGGGTTTGGGCAAAACGGTGGAGGCCGGCTTGGTATTGTGTCAGCTTTGGGCAGAGCGTAAACGCCGTTTGCTGGTGGTTTGCCCTGCGGTATTGCGTAAACAATGGGCAAATGAGCTGACTGAAAAATTTGCCCTGTCATGCATTGTGTTAGATAAAACGATTTTAAAACAGTGTTATCAAGGAAGTTTACTTCACTTTTTACGCGACAATGTAGGTAAGCAGGCTATTATTATTTCTTACCACTATGCCACCAAATTGGCAGATCTTTTAGCAGGTGAATTGTGGGATTGCGTGGTGATTGATGAGGCACATAAGCTGCGTAATGCCCATCGTGCCAGCAACAAAATGGGACAAGCATTACGCACTGCGTTTCACGGACGTAAAAAATTATTACTGACTGCTACGCCATTACAAAACAGTTTGATGGAATTGTATGGTTTATCTACTTTATTGGATGAACATTTGTTTGGTGATGAAAAAATTTTTCGTCGTGAATTTATTTACGAAAACAATATAGGGGAATTAAAAGAGCGCTTACGCAGCGTTGTTAAACGCACGTTACGTCAAGATGTGTTGGAATATATCCGTTACACCAAACGCCATACCATCACGCAAAATTTCTACCCTACCGATGAAGAACAAGCTTTGTATCAAGCGGTATCAGATTTTATTGCTAAAGAACACAATTTGGCTTTACCTAAAAGCCAGCGTCATTTGATTGGCTTAATTTTGCGTAAATTATTGGCATCCAGCCCTTATGCGGTTGCTGATACTTTGGAGATTATCTTAAAACGCTTGTATGCTCTAAAAGAACAACAAGTGATGCAAGATGATTTGTTTGCACAATTGAGCGAACACGAAACTGATTTAGCTGATGATTTAGACGAAGATTGGGAAAATAACAGCCATGACGGCGTGCAGCCTGAAACACAAGTGCCAAATTTAAACCAAGAAATTCGTCAAATTGAAGGTTTTATTGAGCAAACCCGCCAATTAAAAAGCGACAGCAAAGCCACAGCCCTATTAACTGCTTTGCAAACGGGTTTTTCTAAAATGGCTGCATATGGTGCGCCACAAAAAGCGATTATTTTTACTGAAAGTGTGCGGACACAAGCCTATTTGTATGATTTTTTAATGGCTCATGGCTATGCTGGTAAAGTGGTCTGTTTTTCAGGCAGTAATTATCATGCAGATGCAAAGCAGATTTATCAGTTATGGCTCGCAGATGAATCGAATGCCGAGTACATCACCGGTTCGCCACAAGTGGACATGCGTACGGCTTTGATTGATTACTTCAAACACCATGCCCAAATCATGATTGCCACCGAGGCAGCTGCTGAAGGTGTGAACTTGCAATTTTGTTCATTACTGATTAACTATGATTTGCCGTGGAATCCACAGCGTGTTGAACAACGGATTGGGCGTTGTCACCGTTACGGACAACAATTTGATGTAGTTGTGATTAACTTTTTGAATCAAAGAAATGAGGCTGACCAACGTGTTTTAGAATTGTTGAGCGAAAAATTCAAGTTGTTTGACGGGGTATTCGGTGCATCTGACGAAATTTTGGGGCGAATTGAAAGTGGTTTGGATTTTGAAAAACGCATTGCCCATATTTATGACCGTTGCCGTAGCCCTGAGTCCATCAAGCAAGCCTTTGATGATTTGCAAAAAGAAATGGAAACGCAAATCCAAGAAGCCATGCAAACTGCTAATTCGGCTTTACTTGACCATTTTGACGAAGATGTACACGAGCGTTTAAAGCTCCAGCTTTCTCAAAGTCAGCAATTGTTGGATAAGACCAGCCGTTATTTTTGGCAAGCGAGCCAATTTGCCTTACAAGATTATGCGCATTTTAATGAGGCACAAAAATCATTTTACCTGAACCGATCACCTATTTCATCCGCTAAAACAGGGCAATATCAATTGCAGAAAAAAGAAAAACAAACAGGGCAGGATTACCGTCTTAACCATCCTTTGGGTGAATGGTGCTTGGATTATTGTAAGCAGGTGAATACTGAAGTTGCTCATTTGCAATTTGATTACAGTCATCACCCGACTAAATTATCGGTATTGGCACAATATTTTGGGCAATCGGGTTGGTTATGGGTTGATAAGTTAGGATTTTATGGAAAAAACCAAACTCAAGAACAGCTTGTATTTACCGCAAGAACCGATGCGGAAGAGCGGCTGGATGAGGATTTTTGTCGTAAATTATTGGGCATATCAGCACAAATATTGCCACATAGTATTCATTTACCTGATGATTTGTCTGCAAATGCTATGCGAGCTATTAGTGGTATGACCGCTAAACACGCTGAAACGCAAACAGTTTTAATCAAGCAAGAAAGCGACCGTTTGGATAAATGGGCAGATGATAAAATCAAAGCCGCACAAGAAGCAATTGTTGAAGTCAATGATAGAATCAAGCAAGTAAAACGAGAGAAAAATCAAGCAAGTAATTTGGAACTGTTTGCTGTTTTAGAAAAACAATTGCAAGATTTAGAGAAAAAACGAAAACGATTGCGTCATAGTATTTTTGATGTGGAGGACGAAATCAACGAGAAACGAGATGAATTATTCAATAATATCCTAGAACAGTTGGAACAGCAAAGTCAAACAGAACATTTGTTTGCAGTACGTTGGGAGATTAAGTAATATATTATTAATTAAAATAAGAATAAGACACTAATGTTTCTATAAAACAATCAAAATCAGATAGCACCCTGCGCACATACCGTTTGATATTCGCCCAAGTCTTTTCTATCGGGTTAAGTTCGGGTGAATAAGGGGCAAGCGGTAAGATAATATGACCTGACGGCTTTACTATTTCTTGCAACACCTTCATGCGGTGAAAGCGGGCATTATCCAGAATAATGACGGACTTTCGATCCAAAGCAGGCAACAGACACTGCTCAAACCATGCTTCAAATAAGGCGTAAGTCATCGGGGCAATCAGCTTATTACCGATTTGTGCGGCAACAAGGGAAATGCGCCGATACCCTTTCCCGCTGATTTTTGATTTTAGAACCTGTCCTTTCGGACAGCGTCCGTACGGGCGCGACAGGCAGGTGTCAAATCCGGTTTCATCCAAATAAACCGTTTGGTAATCCGAACGGCGGGTCAGTTGTGCCAACTGTTGCAGATAATGCCTTACTTTGTTTGGGTCTTGCTCTTGGTATGTTGCGGTCTTTTTTTTCGGGTAATACCCAACCTTCTGAGTGCGTACAACACCGCGCTTGCCGTACAGTCAAACTCACGGGCAATTTCATACAGGTAGGCATCGGGATATTGTTCAACATATCGAGCTAATTTGGACATATCCAGTTTGGCGGCATTTTGACCGGTTACCCGATGCTTCAAACTGCCTGTTTGTTCTTTCAAACGTATCCAACGGTACAGGGTATGTCTGGAAATACCGTGAGCACTTGCCACTTGGCTGATATTGTTACAGTGCCCGTAGTAGTCTAATGCTTTTTCCCTTAAATCTGTTGAGTATGCCATTTTGAAATCCCAGTACATTAGATTAATGTGCCTTTTTGTTTTTATTCTACAATAAAAACCACTCTTCGGTAAATATCTGCCACCGAAAGCGTTAAATCAATGCTTTCAAGGTAAATATCCCCGCCTTGATAAATTTGTCCCTTCCACTGGGCTTTTTTGCGATAAACCAAAATAAATTTAGCACTTTGCTCAACAACAACGTACTCTTGAAGACTGGGAATCTTTTGGTAATCCTCTAGTTTGATTGACAGGTCAATGTTTTTAGTGGATTCTGAAAGCACTTCAACAATCAATCTAGGTTGGTTATCATCGGAATCACAATCCACCACAATATCGGGATAGTAAAAATTGTATTCCACCTTTATTTTCTAATCACTTGCAAAAACAAAGCAGCCACTGTTTCTTAAGTGTGGGCGCATTAAAGCAAAGATATTGCCTGTGATTAGGTTGTGATTTCGGGAAGCACCTGCCATGGCAACGATTTCCCCGTCAATCAGTTCAAACTTTTCTTCGGGATGCTCTTCGCAATAAGCCAAGTATTCTGCTTCTGTTACCCACGGTTGAGCGGTTTGGTGAGTATTCGCATAAAAATCCCCCACCGTGCGCGTCCATTTTCCCCCACCATACGCATCGGTAAGTCTGCCACCTGTTCGCACCATAACGCCACCACTACAACCGTTCGCATACCTGCCCCCAATTTGCCTGAAAGCGCATGATGTCCCACCATCATCGACAGACCTGTCAAATTACCCGCCGACCGTTTAAGAAATTTGGGACAGTTACCCATCAATGCTGCCTCCTTGTTAAAGACAATCTGAACTGTAACGGATAAAGTAACCGGAAAGGCTGACAAAATAAAACGGCTGTCCGGTAAAAACACCGGACAGCTGTTTCTCCTGTCGTAAACCGATTATCCTGCTTCCGTCCGTAACGGCTGCATCTTACGCATTGACGCCCCCTGCAAATTGATACGGTGCGTATTGCTGAACAGCCTGTCCATCATAGAATCGGCACGCCCTTTATTATCAAACATATCATGCCAATGATTCATCGGCAGCAAAGACGTGATAATCGTAGAATGGCTGTTATGCCGTTCGTCAATCAACTCAAACAACAGTTTCTGTTCTTCAGGTTTGTAGGCCTCCAATGCCCAGTCATCTAAAATCAGTAAAGGAAACCGTCCCAAGGCATTAAAGGCTTTACCCAAATTGCCGGCTATCTGTGCCATAACTAGTTCCTCCAATAACAGGCTCACTTTCTTAAACACAGTCGGAATACCCTGCATACACGCTTCATGCCCCAAGGCACAAGCCAGCCATGTTTTACCTACCCCGGAAGGACCTGTAAAGCAGATATTCTGATGTGCTTTGAGCCATTCCAAACCGGTCAGGTTGGCGAACACCGTTGCGTCCACCCCACGGCTGGTATGATAATCAATCTGATGAATATCCGCTTTTACCTTAAAGTGTGCCTGTTTCAACAAACGCTGTATCCGCCGGTTGGCTTGGTGATGGCGTTCCGCCAGCAGTATGGATAAAAAACGGCTGTCAAATGATGCTTCACGGCTTTCCACACTCATTGTTTGGCGTTGGTATTCTTCTGCCATACCTCGTAATTTCAGCAAGGTACAGATATGGTAAATTTCTTCATTCATTTGTTGCTGCTTCCTTTGGGTCTGTATCATCACTTTGTCGGCGGTAATAGTCTGCACCGCGTAAATTATCGTGCCGGTTCAATACTTCCGGTGCGGCAGTTTGGACGTGCTGTAAAGAACTCAAGCGTCCTGTCGGCAGCTTTTTCTGCACACCCAGCCATAGCTGCTTCAGTTTACGGGAATCAAATACCTGTTTTTCCAATGCCAGGCTGCACAAGTATTCCACTTCCGCAGCAGGACGCATGCCGACCATTTTCTTAAATCCCTTAAAAAAACGGTAGTGTAAACTGCGGTTGGCGTAACGTTCAAAGAAGGCTGTAAAATATTTCCCCGTCTGTGCCCCGTAATTGGCTGCCCATTGCAGTACGGTATCCGCATTGATTGCCGCAACAGCCCGATGGGTGGGAGCCAAATGGTCAGGGTGCGTAACGACCGCACCGGCAACCCCTTTCAAATGCGCCGCCACCAACTTCTGTTCATGATATAAGCTGACCGAATCCTGCTTCAGACAAAACTCCACTTGTTTGGATTTTAAATGAAAAGGCACGCTGTAATATGTGCCGTCAATCAATACATGGTAATCCAAACCCGCGTATGCCTGTCCCCAAAACGGATTGGCATAGGCTTGTGCGGGTAACGGTTTTAAACATTGCCACTCGGTCTCCATAAAACGACTGTAACGGCTGCCCTGCTGTTTTTGGAACGGCTTTCGGTTTAACTGTTCCAATAGCGGAACAATCGCACGGTTCAATTCGTTCAAGCTGAAAAATTGCTGCTTACGTAACCTGAATAAAATCCAACGCTGTACCAGTAACACACCGGCTTCGGCTTTAGCCTTATCTTTCGGTTTGCGTACCCGGGCAGGAAAAGGCTCTACACCATAATGTTCACACAACTTGCTGTAATTCTGATTGATTTGCGCAAAATATTTATCTGCTTTGATAACCGCCGCCTTTAAATTGTCCGGTACGACAAACTGCGGGACACCTTTAAAAAATTCAAACATACGGATATGCGAAGCGTTCCAGTCCTGACTACTTTGCGAAGCGGTGGCTTCACAAAAGGTATAGCCGGAATAACCCAATACCCCGACAAAGATTTGTGCCTGTGTTATTTCGCCTGTTTTTTGATTGATAATCGGAACGGTACTGCCTGCATAATCCACAAACACACATTCGCCAGGCGTATGATGGTGGCGCATACTGATTTGCAAAGATTTCTTATAGCAACTGTAGCGTTTGGCGAATTGGGAATAACTGATAATGGTTTCGTCCGGACCGAGCTGCCGTACCCATTCTTCATATACTTGTCTGATGGTGGCATTTTTGCATTTTTGCAGAGTGTCATGCACTTCATCAAAATCAATTTTTAACCGCGCCGGTGCGGTCGCCGCTGGCTTTTGTGCAAATACTGCCGCCCAATCTTCTTCGCGTTTCGGCGGATAGGGTAAGCCGCTTTCCTGATACAGTTGATAATATTTCCGCACCATGTCGCGGGAAACACCGTAACGGTGTGCCGTTTCACGTTGAGAAAGATTCAGCACATACAAAGCGTTCAGCACTGCCTGTATGGTCTTTAATGAGATTTTCTTCATGGTTTTCCTTTAGTATCGGGCTTTCCTGCAAGGTGCAGAGAAACCCACTGTCAGACAAAAATGCTTGACAGTGTTTTAGAAAACATGGAAAATCAAGACGTTCTGACACTTGCTTAAGTTTAGAACATCTCTAAAGGGTTAGCGAAGTTGGCGCTTTGCTAACCTTTTTTCCATGCTTAAAAATATACAAAACTCAATTTTTAAGATAAAATACAAAATTGAAGTTTTATATTCGGCACCAAAATATTTTTGGCAAAGCTGCTATTTCATAATGACCTCCCCTTCTTTTAAGCCTAAAAGAACGGCAATATCATGTGTTTGACCCCGTTTGCACGCAGCATGTCCGCTCAATACCCTTTGTACGGATTGATAGGAATAGCCGTGTTTCTTTGCCCAATCAACCATGGTAATCCCTTGTCTGTCAAGGTCTTTTCTGACTTGCTCTAAACTTTTCATAGCCCTGATTCAAATCAAAAATGCTTTGATAAATCTTCAATTATATTTGAAAATTTTGCCAAAGGCTATTTTAAATTATGTTGGTGCAAAAACTGCCCTTTGATTTGAAAAAAGAAAAAGGTTTGCTCCAGTAATTGGGACAAACCTTGTTTGAACCAGTTATTTTGCGTTATCAGGTTAGGGCGTGTCCCTAATCAAAGCCGTTTTGTGATGGATTTTACAAAACGGCTTTGATTCATTTCCTAAAAGGAAACATTCAGGCTAACTGCCAGCGTCTGCCGTTTGGTGGGAAAGTATTTGGGACGGCTAATCGGTTTGGCAAGGGACACATCGTAAGACCATGCCCCGCCCGCTTTAATTTGCCCGCGTATGCCCACTGCCCCACCTGCTAGGGTTTGTCCCAGCAGGTATTCGGCTGACGGTCCCGATACCCGTCCTGCGTCTGCGCCCACATACAGTTGCTGTCCTTTGGCAAACTGCCAGGAAAGGGTATTGCGCCAATACAGTCCGCGTTCTGCCGACAGCGACATTTCGCCGTCAAAACCGCGCACGGTGTGTCGTCCGCCAATGGCGATTTTGTCTTGGGGGGTTAAGGGGGTTTTGTTCCATTGGGCATGAAGGCTGCTGTCCCAAGCAAAGGGCTGTTTGCCGATGGCAAAGGGCAGGTTGATATCGGCATCGGCAGTAATCACTTTCATACGCGCTGTGCCTTCGCCAAATGCCTGTTCGGGGGCTGCTTGTGCGCCATACAGCCCTGTACCGCGTTTATAGGCTAGATTGGCGTTTACGGTGGCTTTGCCCCAGTATTCTTTATGGCTGATGTTGGCAGTCCAACCGCCGGTGCGGCGGCGTTGCACTTCTACTTCGGCATCATCGATATAGCTTTGGGATTCTTTGCTCCACAATTTCAGCCCGACATGGGTTTTGCGTTTGCCGTCCCGATACAGCAGTCGGCTAAAGCCCAAATCGGTGCTGATGCTTTTGCCGTTATAGTCGTAGATTTGGTTGGCTCCTGCCACGGCTTGGTGGTAGCGGTAGCCGTTGCGGTTGAACGACCATTGCCATTTGCCTACGGGAACGGAATAGTGTAGGGAATAATTGGCGGTTTTGCCTTTGACTTTGCGTCCGTCTTCATCATGCAGCCGTGGGGTTTTGCCCAAGTGCCGTCCGTAGGACACATAAAACATATCGCTTAAACCCAAGGGGTTGTCTAAAGAAACGGTGGCGGTGCCTTGGTATTTGCCAGTGGCTTTGCTGCCGCCGTTATCGGCACTGAAGCTGGCACGGATGGGGACGGTTCTTTGTTGCCACGCAATTTGAACGGTGCTTTCATTGGGTTGTTCGGCGGGGGCGATTTGAATGTCGGCTTCGGCGGTGGGAATGCGTTTGAGATTCTCCAGACCTTGTTCTAAATCGTGTAGGTTCAGCAGTTTGTCGCGGCGGGTGGGAAATTCGTTTTGAAAGGCGGCAATGCGCCCGCTGTGGGTGTGTTCGCGGTCTTGCTCGGAAACCTGAAAGGATTTAATGAAGCCTGGCATCAGGGTCAGTTGCAAACGCCCTTGGTTTAAGTCTTGGGGGGCGGCGAGTATGCGGGTGGTGGTGTAGCCGCGTTCAATCACTTTGTTCTGCGCCAAGGTCATGATGCGGTTGATGTCGTCTGCATTCAGACACGCACCTGCCTGAAAACCGCTTTGGCGTTGGGCGTATTTGAGTGCAAAGCCGAATTTGTCGGCATATTCGCCGACCAAATCTATTTCGTGAATGGGAAAACAGGGACCATGGTTTTGAGTGGCGGGGGTAAACTCCGTTACGCCCTGCGGGGCAGGCAGACGTACGTCCCGCTCTTCCTGCATCTGCTGTTGCAACTGCTGTCTGCGCTGTTGTTCTTGGATATTTTGCTGCTGCTGGATGTCGGTTAAGGTTTCGTTGAAGGTTTGGGCGAACAGGGTGGGGGAAAAGGCGGCAAAAACCGATAGGGTGAGCAGACGAAGGCGCATGGTTACGTTCCTGTTGGGTAAAAAAATAGCGGCTATTTTAATTACTGCGTTTTGCCAAACGGGGTAAAGGGCGTATGGTTTCTGCTTTTGCTGTTTAAAGATTTAATATTTAAGGAAAAATAATTTTAATCAAGGACTAGACTATTTTGCTTGATTTTTATGTCTTAACTGCTCTTGGAATAAAAGAAAGATGAATAATAAACAATTGACTACCTGATAAATATTCCCATTTTAATGGTTGGTAAAAAGGCTTTTTTATACTAAAGCGGGACAAATTCGTTGTCATGGGACAAATAATCGCCGATAATCTGCCCGCTATGGCATTTTGCCACTAATTTATTGAGTTTTGTATATTTTTAACGTGGTATCTGTTTCTGTCTGATACGGACGGATACCCGCTTATTTTTTACTTGGAAATAAAATAGCCGCCATGACTGAAGTCCGCACTAATGAATCCAAAACCGCTACTTTTGCGCCGTCCCTGTTGCATTTCTCGCTGATGCTGGCAATGGGAACGGCTGTGATTGTGCCGGCTGCGGCTGCGGACATTCAGGCGGATCAGTCTGCGCCCAAAAACCAACAGCCCACGGTGTTGAACAGTGCCAACGGTATGACCCAAGTCAATATCCAAACGCCTTCCGCAGGCGGGGTGTCGGTCAATCAGTACCGTCAGTTTGATGTGGACAGCCGTGGTGCGATTTTGAACAACAGCCGCCGCAATACGCAGACGCAGTTGGGCGGTTGGATTCAGGGCAATCCGTGGTTGGCAACGGGCGAAGCCAGAGTGATTGTTAATCAGGTTAATTCCGCCAATCCCAGTTTGTTAAACGGTTATATTGAAGTGGGCGGCAAACGGGCGGAAGTGGTGTTGGCAAATCCGGCGGGAATTCAGGTGGACGGCGGCGGCTTTATCAATTCGGCAGGGGTAACGCTGACAACGGGGCTGCCTTTTATCCGCAACGGGCAGTTGGACGGTATTCAGGTGGCGGGAGCGGGTAAGGTGGGCATCGGTAAGGGCGGTTTGGACGGTCGTGATGCCGATTACACCCGAATTTTAAGTCGTGCCGCCGAAATCAATGGCGGGATATGGGCGAAAGATTTGCAAATTACGGCAGGGGAAAATGATTTTGATGCAGCAGGTAAGCATACGCCCCGTTCATCGACCAATACTCCTGCCGTTGCCATTGATACTGGCGAATTGGGCGGTATGTATGCCGACAAAATTACTTTAATCAGCACCGATAAAGATGCCACCGTCCGCAATCAGGGACAGATATTTGCCCAGGCGGGCGGGGTCAGTATTGATGCGGCGGGCCGGTTGGGCAACAGCGGGACGCTGGCTTCACAGGGCAGTGCCGATATTCGTGCCAAGCAGGTGGAAAACAGCGGCACGGTGTCGGCAAAAGGACAGTTGAATCTGCGGGCGCAGTCGGCGCAGAATACGGGTGCGGTATTGTCGGGCGGGGAACTGAATGTTCGTGCGGACGCGCAATTAAACAATCAGGGCAATATTCAGGCAGCACGTTTGGACGTGGAAACACCGCGTTTGGATAACAGCGGTGTGATGTCGCAAACGGGTTTGCAGGGTTTGGCGGTGGAAAGTGCCGGCAGTTTTACCAACAGTGGCAAAATCGGCTATCCCGAAGCCGATGCGCCGACTGTCGGCGGTGGCAGCACAGCCGCCCCGTCTGCCCCCACCCCTGGCAACAGTGCGGGGGCGGGTGGCAGTGCGTCTGCGCTCACTACTCCGCCGGCGGTACAGAACTTTGCCGCCGGCAGCATTAAAACCGGTCAGGCATTAAACAACAGCGGCAGGATTCAGGCCAACGGCGGTATTGATTTGACCCTGCACAACGGTTTGAACAACCGTGGCGAAGTCAATCTGAACAGCCTGATGGTATCGGGCGAAACCTTGTCCAACCAAGACGGCAAAATCTTGGCGCAAAGCACGGATATCCGTACCCGTACCGTTCAAAACGACCGTGGACAGATAACGGCGGGTAAAGCCTTGAATGTCCGCAGCGAGCAGGTCAGCAACCGTGCCGGCAAACTGCAATCGGCGGGCAATGCCGACTTAAATGTTTCCCAGCGTTTGGATAATCAAGGCGGCGAAATTACCGCCAATCAAGCCCTAAACATTCACGACCAAGGCGCAAAAACCCTGCACCTTGACAATACGGACGGCAGTGTATTGGGCGGCGATGTGTCAGTGCAAAGCCAATCCCTGAACAATCGGGGCAAACTGGCGGCTGCCCGTGATTTGTCTATTGATGTTAAAGACGATTTACACGTTGAGCGCGATTTGGAAGCGGGCAATGCTTTAAGCATCAGCACCGAAGGCAGTCTGAATAATACCCGCAACCTTACAGCCGAAGCTGCCGTTCAAGTGCGCGCCAAGCAGAATGTCAGCAACCGTGGTCTGATAAACAGCAACGGTCTGACCCGTGTGGAAGCTGGTCAGGAACTGCTCAATACCGGGACGGGACGGATTTACGGCAATCATGTGGCTTTGGCGGCAGATAAGCTGAACAACCGCGAAGAGAACGGCAAAGCAGCGGTGGTGGCGGCGCGTAAGCGTTTGGACATCGGTGCCAAACAGATTGTGAATCAAGAAGGCGCACTACTGTCCAGCGAAGGGGATTTAGCTATTGGCGGCAGCCTGACAGCCGAACATACCGCCCAAGGGCGGGCAGAGAGCCTGATTAACGGCAGTGCTGAAATCCGCTCTGCTGGAGATATGGTTTTACGAACTAATAACCTATCTAACCGCAATTTGCATTTCAAAACTGTTGAGCGTGAAATTGATGGTTCTCGTAAACAGATTACAGAGTACCAACCAAAAAATGAGAATAAACGTTTTGATTCTTCAAATGTAACTGGTTGGGGCGAAGCGGAAACGGTTTATTTAGATGGTCGGCGAGTAGAAGACTATACACGTTATATTTATACCCGTTATGAAACTCAACACGAAGTTGAAGCAAGCTCGCCTGCCATCATTGCTTCTGGCGGTCGCTTGATTTTAGACGGCTCAAATTTACAGAACGATAAAAGCCATATTTTGGCTGATGGAATTGATATTATTCAAAATGATGTCCAACAAATTGATGGAGAAGGCGAACACCGTATCCGTGTAACCGATAGTACAAAGCAAGACCATTGGGTTGGTTGGAATCGCAGAGGAACAAAGCACAGGTCCAAATGGGGAGATAAAGCAAATTATCCACTTGCTGATATTGTCAAACCCATTAAACTGAATGTATCGGTTTATGACAAAAACCATCAAGGTAAGGTGGAAACACATTTTGCAGAAGGTGTTTCTACGACCACTATTGCAGGAGCAAATCATGACCTGTCTAAAATTTTAAGTTTAAATACAGGGATTAAATTACCAAATAGTAGTTTATATACAGTTAATCCAACACGCTCCGGTTGGTTGATTGAAACTGACCCTGCCTTTGCCGATTACCGTCAATGGCTGGGCAGCGATTATATGTTGCAGGCATTGAGCATTGACCCTGCCAATACCCACAAACGGCTAGGGGACGGCTATTATGAGCAAAGACTGGTTAATGAACAGATTAACCGTTTGACTGGCTTCCGCCGTTTGGACGGTTATCAAAGCGATGAAGAACAGTTTAAAGCCCTGATGAACAGCGGCGTAACCGCTGCCAAAGCCATGGGGCTGACCCCTGGCATAGCCCTGACCGCCGAGCAGGTGGCACGGCTGACGGCTGATATTGTGTGGCTGGAAACCCAAACCGTTACCCTGCCAGACGGCAGCACCCAAACCGTACTTGTCCCCAAAGTCTATGTGGTGGCGCGTTCCGGCGATATAAAACCTACGGGGGCATTTATTTCAGCTAACGATTTACGGTTAAATGCTTCCGGCACATTAGCTAACAGTGGTTCGCTCAATGCCCGTAAAGTAATGGTTTTAGATGTGGAAAATCTCCGGCATCTGAACGGCTCTGCCCGCGCGGATTCCTTAACGGTTCGTGCTGGGAAAAGTATGGATATTCAAGGGGGAACATTTACCGCCAAGGATTATCTCGGTGTACATTCTGATGGTACATTGAATCTGACAGCAGACAGCGTAACAAGCGAAAAAAACAGTGCCAATTCAGAAAGCCAACACACAAATTTAGGTCGGATAGCCGGTTTGTATGTAACAGGTGCTAACGGCACGCTGTCCCTGTCTGCCCGTGATTTAAATGTGCAGGCTGGTAAAATTGACAATCAAGGTACGGGCAATACCGTTATTCTTGCAGAAGACAGCCTAAATATCGGCACATTACAAACTGGCTATCGGCACAGTCATACCCAAGACGAACACAATTACCAAATTGACGGTATCAAACAAGCTATCGGCAGCAATATTAACGGTAAAGGCAATGTGCTGATTCAATCCAACGGTACTGCGTCAATACAAGGCAGCAATCTGAAGAGTGAAACTGGTATATTGGCAGTGAAAGCCAAGAATTTGAACATTACTGCCGCGCAAAACAGTAGTGAGTTTGAATCAGCACACCGTCATACCGATAAACGTCTTGTTGGTAAATCCACCGAAACATACCGTCATACCGATAACCGCACTGAAGCGGTATCCAGTGTATTGAGTGGCAATAAGGTTCTATTGCACAGTGATGGCGATATGCACATTACTGGCAGCCATGTGGTATCGGACGAACATACCCAGCTGACGGCAAAAGGCAAAATCAAAGTTGATACCGCACAAAGCACCCGTCAAAGCAGTACCCTGTCTCAAAAAGACCGTTCAGGTATCAGCATAGATGACGGCAGTCTGTTGTTTGGCAAATACAAAAAGGGTGAAGCTGCTACCCAAGGCGAAGTCAGTAGTACTGTCAGCACCATTGGCAGCATAAACGGAAAAGTGGACATCTATGCAGATGGCAATATTGATTTGACCGGTGCCGATATTATTGCAGCCAAGGGCGGGAGCATTTCTGGTAACAATATTAAAGACCATGCAGTGATTGATACCGCCGATAGTGAACTGACCCGTTTTAAAGAAAGTAACGGCTTATTTATCGGAGCAAAAAGTAATGTGGCTGATGCGGTTGCCAATATTCAAAACAGTGGAAACCGTGCCGCACAAAGCGACAATCCGCGCCTACAAGCCTTATATGCGGCTAAAACAGCTTATGGGGTCAAAGATTTGGCGGCTATTGCGGCAGCTACGCAAGGGCAAGGAAATGGTGCAGCGAAGGAAGCAGAAGGAAAAATTACCATAGGCATTGGCACGCGCCGAAGTGAAAGCCATGACCGCGCCCATAGTGAAACCGTACGCAAAACTACAGTGTCCAGTGAAAAAGGCAGTGAATTTGTAATTCAAGCACATGGCAAGCAGACACCCGATGCGGGCGATTTGCTGCTGGAAGGAGTGGATTTCAATACAGGGGACTTGGTTTTAGATGCTAAGCGTGATTTAAAAATCGGCAGTACGCAAGCACGGCAGAATCAGGAAAGTGAAAGCCGCAGCATGAGTGCGGAAGTAGGAGTATATGCTGCCGGTCAGTTAGGCGGTAACGGTGCCAGTGGCGGCATCGGTATCTACGGACAAGGCAGCTATAGCAAATCAGGCAGCACCTTGGAAAGTATCGGGCATGAAGAAAGCACAATTAATGCTGACAAACTGACTTTGCGTAGCGGCCGCAATGCGGATTTGAAGGGGGCGGTAGTCAATGCCGAGCGCATAGAAGGCAATATTGCCGGTAATTTCACTTTGAGCAGTGAACAAGATACTGACCGTTATCGGCAAAAAGCCATTTCCGGCCAGTTGGAAGGACGTTATGCCATCTACGGTAGTGATAGTGGCGCTCAAGGCAATTTCAGTTATAGCGACAGCAAAAGCGATTATCGTAGTGTTCAAGAGCAAACCAAACTGCACGCTGGAAAAGGCGGATTGGATTTATATGTCGGTGGGCATACCCAATTAAACGGTGCGGCCATTACCAGTGATGCGGATAAAAACCTTAACCGTTTCAGCACCCAAACTTTAGGCCACAACGATTTGGAAAACGAAGCCGCTTATCAAATGCGTGGTGGCAGTATCAGCTTTAATACCAACGGCGAAAGTCCCATGGAAATGTTGGGGAACTTGGCGGCTGCTCCCGGTTTGGCGATGCCGGTGGGAGATAAGAAAAGCAGCACTACCCACGCCGTTCTAACCAAAGGCAATATTGAAGTACGCGGCGATGCCAATGGCAGCAGCCTGAAAGGCATTAAACGCCATGACGAAGGTCATCAGCCGTTGGAGCGGATTTTTGACTTGAAAAAGGTCAGCGAGCGTCAAGAGATGGCTCAATTAGTCGGCGAAGTCGGCTTCCGGGCCGCAGGCGATGTAGCAGGCGCAATGGGGTGGAAAGAAGGCAGTCCAGAGCGTTTGGCATTGCACGGCTTGGTAGGTGCATTGCAGGCAAAAGCGGCAGGAGCGGACATTAAAGGCGCAGTAGCAGGTACGGTAGCGACTTCGTGGCTCAATACGCAGGTTTCAGAATATTTGCAGGAAAACAGCAATCTCAATGAAAATCAGCGCAAAGCGGTGCAACAATGGTTAGCTGTAGTGGGTGGTGCAGCAGTTGGAGAAATTGCGGGAAATGGTAACGGCAATAGTGCCTTGGCAGGTGCTGCGGCAGCAAGAGATGCAGAAGCATTTAACCGTCAGTTGCATCGAGATGAACGGAAGTGGATTGGACGAAATGCTAAAGAATTTGCTAAACAATTGAATGGCGGGAAAGAGCCTACGGCGGAACAAATTAAGGCTGCTGAAAAACGCTTGGCACAACAGGCTGCCCGTTCTACAGATGTCCTATGGTTTTTGGCTTTGCCAAAAGAGAATGATGTAGCGGCTCAAAAATTCTTATCAAGTCAATCTCAAGGATTGTATTTTACTAATGAGAGTGGGGGAAGACAACGCTATTTTACTAATATAAATGGGGACTTTTCCAGTCCACACCGATATAAAAGTGATGCTCTGAAAGATGTCGGTTTTTACAAAAAAAATCTAAATGATAAAAGTAATAGCAGCATACAGAAAGGTGCTGAACAGGTAGTAAAGAAAACTAAAGACCAACTGGCCCAAGCTGCAAGAGATACTTATCAAAATAGGGGGAAACTTGCCACACAAGCCACTGAATCTGCAAAGAAAAGAATTTCTCAAGCTGTTGATGATGTTTCAAAACAGGTAAATAAGGCAGCAGATTACTGTAAGCAAAATGGTGCATTAGATTGTGTTAGTGCAGGTGTGCAACAGCTACTTAAAGCCCGAACAGAAGCTGAAAAAACTGCTATAAAATGGGGGGTAAGCGTTGTAAAAGATGCTGCAAATACGGCTAAAGATTCTGCTAAAGGATTTCATTCTGCATATGAAGATGATTTGAAAAAGATATATGGGCAAGAAACACGCACAGCAGAGGGTTTAATCGCTACTGTTAAGGGGGTTGATGCCATTTCCACTGTCGCGGGTGCAAGCTTGATTCTGAAAACTAGTGTAAAAACTGTAGGTAAAGAAGGTCTTGAAGCTGTAGGTAAAGCAGTAACAGGTAAAGCAGTAGCAGGTCAAACGGTTAGAAGATTAGACTGCTCATTCCGTGGCGATATGCAAGTACGCACTCAAAACGGATTCCTGCCGATTTCGCGGATTCGGGTGGGCGATATGGTATGGTCGCGCAATCAGACCAGTGGGCAAATGCGGTATCAACGGGTGTTAAATGCCGTTAATAGCATTGACCCTGATACAACTTATGTTGTCATTACAGATGGTAACGGTAATAAACAGACCATTGTTTCAAACAGCCAACACGCTTATTTTTCCCGTTACGGAAATGATAAAACCCCGCCGCCGCAATCACTTGGACATAAATATTCAGGTGGTATTGCCAATGCATACTGGGTAGAAGCCCAATATTTGGAAGCAGGACACCAATTATTGGACAGTGATGGTAATTGGCAGACGGTTTTATCTGTATTAACAGAACAAGTACCATTAAACAGTTATAATTTGGAAGTAAATACCGACCATTCCTATTTTGTTCGCGGTCTCAATGGCGAGAAAGGTGTATGGGTACATAATGATTGTTACCATAACTTACCCAGTAATGCAAAAAAGATTGGCGATAACCGATATCAGTTTAAAGACCCAACTACTGGAAAAATGGTGGTTGTGCGAGAAGTCATGGTAGGCGATACGAAAAAATATCACACATTAGACCATAAAGATACAGACCCTTATCGTAATAGGGCAGGTAAAGCAGTAAATGAGACAGGCAACCGTTTTGTAGAAGACCCAAAAAATCCTAGAGTAACTACAGGATATAGTAGACCTAAGTTATCATCTGAAGTAAAAAAACAAGTTTTTGCTAATTATGAAAAGTTACCCAATGGAGATTATAGACATATTAAAACCCGAAAAATTGTAAAAGCACCAATTGATATTGGTCATAAGCCAGGCTCTGAACATAGAAGATTAGAGATTGTTGCAAAAGAATTAAATATGACGCAATATGAATTGAGTCAATATGTTAATTCGCGACCTGATATTTTTCAATTAGAGAATATGAGTGAGAATCGGAGTCATAAATATGAAATGCCTGGAAATCGTATTCCAACAAAGTTAAGAGATGATATGACTAATTTTATTAATCAATTAAGAAGAGGTAAAAAATGAATGAGCATGAAAAACTAATCACAGAAGTTTTTTGGCAATTTTATAATGGCCATATTGCTGAAGGCGCAAGGTTAATGGAATCTTACGGACTAGATTATTTAGAAATCATACCCGTTGATAAATGGAATTGGTTGCATCATTTGTTAGTAGGAATCATACTGGGAGATGACCGTCCTTCCATTGAAGCCATTAAGTTTTTTATTGAAAAAGGTGTTCCTGTTAATGCCCAAGATGTTTATAAAATGACCCCATTACATTATGCAATGCGGGGTGGATATGCAGATGGGGCTATTGTTTTATTGGAGGCTGGTGCCGACCCTAATATTCCAGATAGAGATGGATTGCGCCCATTATCTATGGTGGGCTATACCGCAGACAGATTAGATGTATTGGAACTGATGCTTAAAAAAGGAGCAAATGTTCATAATTTAATGGGAGATGCAACAGGTAGAACAATTTTAGAAAGTTGGGAGGCTGACGATAGCTGTCCAAAATGGCAAAAGGATATTTATGAGACGATGAAGAAATATGCTTAGTTCTGATGGAAATGAATTAAATAATCTGTTAATGGGGTGGAAGTATAGTAATAAAGACCCAATAATTCTTTGTGAATCAATAGCAGCAGGTAAAACGGATTACTCTAAAAACACCCGATAAACATTGGGTGTTTATGGGCTTTATTCTCTGCCCTGCTTTGTTTAAAAATCCCGATAAATATCCCCGTGGTCTTTTTAGCCACTTTTATTCTCTGACAACCTATCCCAATCCCCCAATATTTCCCGCAACGTACCCGCCAACTGCCCGATAAGCAGTCGCGTTAAAGGCAAAATATCGCCGTTTTCCGCATGGTTTAAACACTGCTGATACAAGTGTCGGTTTTCCTGTCTGATAATCGCGGGCAAATAACCTTTTTGCATTCAAACCATATTCATTAACACCCGTGCGCTACGCTCCTTGTCCTTATCAGATGCTTGTATTCTAAAGATATTGCTATGTACCACCGCCGCCAGCAGTACAGGGTGGACAGAACCGTGAGCGATATAGTCTGTTAGTTCCCGTATCTGAACAGTCAGGTGTTCAGGCTGTTCACACGCTTGGTTTGTCGGTAAAAACATTGGCGCAGGGCAGACACCATATAGCAGCATTGCGTTAATATGCTGTATCAACTCTCCCGTTATCGTGCTGTGTGTTGAAACCGTTTCAAATAAATAATCAACGGTTTGGGCATGGTTTTGAGCCGCCAAAAAATCCTGAAGCGGTTTACCCTGAACGGTTAAACTTTCTTGTAAAAAGAAAATCGTATCGCTTAAAGTTAGTGTTGAGCCTTCAATCGCATTGCTGTGCTAGGTCCACAAAGCGTGTAGCTTTTCCCCGCGTAACCCGCCATAAATCCGAGTGTTCGGGAACGCAGTGTTTGTAGCGGATAAAGCGTTCATGCAGTTTGTCCACTTCATTAAGCAAGGGCAGTAAGGATTCGGGGGTATGCTTGGGGTAGATGCTACGGTGCGGCGACCGATGGGGTGGCTTCATCAGGAAAAGTATCTTTGCTGTTTAGGGGATTTCTATTTTCAATATCGTTATACCCTTAAGCATTTTTTTGAAATTGGGGAAGTAAGGGCAATTCCTTGTATTTTTTAATCATCTCTTGAAGAGGCTTGACTTCCGAATCCAAATCAATTTCTTCATGCGGTGTCGCATAAGTCCAATGTCTTTTTTCTGCCAAAAAGTCCATTAACTCTTCATATTGTTCAGAGTTTTCCATTCTTAAAGCAACGATTGATGTTGCATAAGCAATCAGGTCAATCAGACTTTCTTTTTCCATAATGGTCGCCATTTTTTAGTCCTCTTGAATGTGTTGGGGTTATGGGCGGTATTGATTGTTCAGGCAGCCCGTCTGCATTCGGGGGCAGGTTTCGGTTCATAACGTGCTACGGTTTGTTTATAGGCATGGATAAAAGCATTTCTGCCATTTGAAGGATTGTTGTTTTTAACATCGCCCCCAAGGCTGTCCACATCATCTTGGCTACCGTCTGCCCAAAATATGCAGGGAAATAATCCCGCATTCATCAATACAAACGCTGTGGTATGACGGGCAGTGTAGGGGAAACGGTTGCCGTCTGCCAGATAATTGTAGCAATACAAGGCTCTGTCAAACGGGTTATGCAGTTTTTGTTCTTCGGTCATTAAGCGGTTTAACTCTGCTGCCGGATAAGCTGAATGATGGGAAACTGGTTTGTCCTGCTGATGCGGCGGCAAATCTTGTGTAATCAAAGCATGGCTGTTGATAATAAAGTCTTGAATGCTTGTGTGCTTAGCATCAAAGCACGATAACAGGTACTGATAGCTGCGCCACAAGTTTAACAGCATAACGGCATCGGCAAACGGTTTGGCGGCGGTACGCCCGTTTTTCAACAGGGTAAGCGTATCGTGCCAGTCGTAGCGGCTGCCTGACAGTCGTGCCGAGTGGTAAACAAAATCCATACCAATTTCCTCCTGATTGCGTGCGGAAGACAGCAGCACGGATAAAGGCAGACACTGGCTTAATCGGTGTAGGTATTGTTGTTCTGCCGCATTAAACAGCGTTGGCGGAGTTAAATCGGAACGGCACATATTGGCTGAATGGTAAGATATGTATTTTGCTGGGAAATTTAGAATGTCCCTGATTATCCCACCCACCAGCCGACAATGTTACATCAGCCTGATGGTTGCGCTCAACATTCACAGTCCCAACGGTACGGGCGATTGGCATTCTGCTGCTACTTTTGCCAAGCCTATGCCCCTGCATCTGTATGTGTGTGGCGACAACCAATCCTGCAATACCAATCCGCTTTTGGGTAGTACTGGTGTGATTGACGGCACACAAAGGCTAAAGCGTATGGGCATCGTTTCCGAACACACACCGGTTTTTATCGCCGACCACCCTCGAGCCTGTTTTGATTTGCTGTATGTGATGGTTTTACAGCAAGGCGCAATCAGAAGTGTGATTTTAGACGATTGGTTTCCCTGCTTTGCAGACAAACAGGCAGTGTATGCCTTAATTTGGCAAGCAGAACCACATTTAAGGTCGCAACAGCAGGAAAGGCTGGCATTGTGGAAGCAAAGAAACCCGTTAAACCATGATTAAAATTTTGGTGGTGGAATACCATGCGCTTTTGGGTAAATTGGAGGCGTATGTGCGAACCGGTGTGGTGGGGGTATTATGATGAGAACAAGTGGACTACTTGCCTACGCGCGTGGTGGTAGACAAGCCTATGAGAATGGGTGGTGGATTGGGGGAGAATACTCAGTTTGGGGTAGGGCATTCATATTTGTCTCTCCGATGTGTTTGGCGAACTTTTGAATTATAATGAATTTGCGTCAAATCCAATTGATTTTTTGGTGGCAACAGTTATTTGAGTGCAGCCATCGCCCATTTGATTAAAAATCGCTATTCTGCAGAAGAATTTCCTACAAGATTGATAGAGTGAGAAAAAATAAGCCATAAGTGAACCAAAATCAGGCAGCAAAATGATTCCCATAATGTATCTTATGTTAAATAAATCCAAAAAAATAATTGTTTTAATATATTTATATCCCAACTGAATAAGGAAACAAAAATGTCGTTTCAACTACCAGCCACTCCCAAATCGATAACAGAAGCCGAGTATCTGGACTACTGCGACCAACATCCTGAATACAGATTTGAATTGATTAATGGCGAAATTATAGAAAGAACAGGCGCATCACTCAATCACAATCTGATTACCGTTAACTTGGCTTACCTGCTAAAACAGCATTTATCAGATAATGGCTGCTTTGTTTTTATGAGCCAATGGTTGATAAAAGTAGAGCATAATTTCTATTATCCCGATGTGATAATAGAGTGCCATTCCGAACACAGCCAACCCAAATTAATAGTAGAAGTGTTATCAGAACTCACCCGAAGCATAGATTTATCCACTAAACTAAACGATTATCAAAAGATTCCCACCCTTCAAGAATATATGCTTGTAGAGCAAAATGCACGTTTTATTATATTGTACCGCCGAAGCCAAAATTGGCAGGCAGAAGTCTATCAGGGGAATGAAGTATTTTTAACCAGCCTAAATACCAGTATTTTACTGGACGATATTTATCAAAAAGTTGTATTTAAAAATAGAAAACTCATTATCAACACCCCATAAAATATAGTTATTAAAAATAAAAACGAGACAAGGTGGCAACGCCCGTGGTGTATATATCGTATATAAGAGCGTTAGCAACACCGTATCGTTACGATTTTAATCAACTATAATTAAGGAAAAACATATTGATTTAAATAAGTGCATAATTCAGGCTTTTCTGTTTTAAGTTGTGCTAATTTTTCTTGCAATTGATTGTATTTAGGTGTGTTACTGCCATTAATTTGGCGCAAAAATCGCATATAAACCATATATAATAAAGCACGCGACTGAATCGCCCCTTCCCTTTCCACCTTATCTTCTAAAGAAGAATAAAATTGAATATGCTCGGGATTATAATCATAATTATTGCTACGCCGATCGCAAAATTCTTTATATTCTGTACTTTGTTTTAATTCTGACGAACGGCACCAATAGAACTCGGCAAATGCCAAATAGCCCCAAGTACTGTGTTCTTCATGGCGATTATAATTTTCCATATCCATTATCAATTGATAACAAGCCAAAATACCTTTTATGGGGACGGAAAACTGATCGGTAACATGATGCAGATAATCGGCCAAATTTAATATAAAATTATGCAAACGATACAAATTATTATTTTGCAAAGCATAAAACACGGCTGATTGAAAATGTGCCAATACACGGTGATGTAACACATGATTTTTACGCGAACCATTACCGCCATATAGCTGCCATTTTAATAATAAAGCCTGTAAATTATGCCACTCCATCAATACAGTGGTATCTGCTTCGTTACTGGGCTGGGGATTGGGCAAATAATCTGCTACCCCCTGCAGTTGAGATATTTCCCAAACAGGTGTTGATTCATAAACCAACCACGCTGTTTGCAATTGCAATAACTGCCCTATCCGACTGCCGGAATCCACATTCCGCCACATGGCAGCCAATAAATCTCTGGCTTCATCCAAACGGTTACAACAGCGCAACAGCCATATCCGCCGCATCCCCAGCAGCATTTTTAAACTGGGATGTAAAGGGAAGTCGTCCAATTGACGTAATTGATTATCGGCTTCGATTAAATTGCCTGCTTTAAACTGCATATCCGCCTCTGCCCAAATCTGAAGCAAACCGCATAAACGCTTTAAATAATCCGCCAAAGTCCAATCATCATTATTGATAAACAAAACGGCGTGTTGGGTTTCTGCATGATTACTCTTTTGATCCCAAAACAAGTGGCAAGGTTGCTTTACTGCCAAGCGCCATGGTCCGGTATACGTGCGTTTGCTTATGCCTTCAATCTGCAATGGCGTGCCTGTTTGTGCAAAACATTTATCCCAAAAATGCAAAATCCGTCCGAGCTGGCTGCGATAAAGTGTTAAATTGGGTTCATTGATACGCAATACCTGTATCAAATCTTGCCAAGTTAAAACTTGCCCGTGCTGATGTGCATTGAATAACAAGCCTAAAAATACTTCGGCACGCTTCACGCCAATTTTCACTTTATGTCCGTTGTAGCAGAAATAATTTGATTTAATTTCAATTGGATTTCTTTTTATCATATTTGTTACGAATGTTACGGAATTAAAGTTTGAATTCCAGATAAAATACATTAAAATGCTACATCCCATAACAAAAAATTGATGGGATAGCTTTTTAAATTATGCTTATTAAATAATAAGGAATTGTGATGAACCGCATCTACCGCGTGGTGTATAACGCCCATACCCAAACCCACCAAGCCGTTTCGGAACACGGTAAAGGACGGCACAAAACCCAATCTTGCTCAACACAGAACGGTACAACGGTTTCTGCACCTGCGCGGATTCGTGTACCGTTTTTGCCAACTGCCATTATTGGCGCACTATTGGCATTTACCGGTATTTCCACAGTTCAAGCAGCTCCTCAAGGTGGCGAAGTGGTACGCGGCGCCGCTACCATTTCCCAGCAGGGAAAATTAACCGATATTCATCAAACCACCCCAAAAGCAGCAATTAATTGGCAGAAATTTGGTATTAAACATGATGAAACCGTACAATTCAGCCAGCCCGACACCCGTTCAATTATGCTTAACCGTGTAATTGGCAACGAGCGCAGTGTAATCGACGGCGCATTGCGTGCCAATGGCAAGGTGTTTGTCTTAAATCCGCATGGCACTTTAATAGGTAATGGCGCAAAAATCAATGTAGGTGGATTGCTTGCCAGCAGTGCAGATATGGATAATGATGAATTTATGGCAGGTAATTTCCGTCTTTATAATGCTTATGATAATAGGGGTGCAATAAAAAACCATGGCAATATTACTGTTCCAGAAGGGGGAACAGTTGCTTTAATTGCCCCTATTGTAAAAAATCATGGCAATATTACCACCCCTAAAGGTAATACCTTATTCGCTTCTGGGGATAATGTAACGGTAACTTTCTCAGATGATAATTTTAGTTATCAGGTCGATTATGGCTTAATTCAAGGATTAGTAGAAAATGGTGGTGCAATCTTTGCAGATGGTGGACGTGTTGTCTTAACCGCTCAAGGAGCAGATGCTATTAAAAAATCTTTAATTAAACACACTGGCATAATCCGAGCCAATACTGTACAAAATAAAAACGGTGTAATTGAACTGCTAAGTGATGATGCTGCATTGTACACAGACACAGAAATTTCAGGCAGCTTAAAAGCTGAAGCAACTGGCACAGGTAATGGTGGTAATATTAATATTAAAACCAATACCATGAATATGAATAAAGCCACTACTATTTCTACTTTAGCAACCAATGGAAAAGACGGTACATTAACAATCAACATCCATAATCTTAAAGTAGATAAAGAAAATGCCCCTTTAGACGGACAACAAGTTTCTAATTTCTTAAAAAAGAATAATGTTATCTTGCAAAGCAACCATTATTCAGATAAAGATCTAACAATTAATGATCCAATTATTTGGAATAAAAATAAGCTGACTTTAAAAGGCAAAAACAACAACTATATTAATAACAAACTCACAGGTTTAAATAATGCCACATTAGGTTTACATAAACAAGATTCATCATTTTCTTATCCATACACATCTTACTCACTAGGGAAAAATGGAAAAATTTCTTTACCTTCTGGTCAAACATTGGAATTTAAAAATGGAGACCATATCGAAGAAACAATAGTAAATGTGTTTTCAAATGATAAAAAACGTACCAAGCAAGATTTTGAACAACTGTTTAACAAAGATACTACTAGTGTAGCCAATTACAACAATATAGTTGTATTAGGTAGTGATTTTGATATGAGTGATACTGCAAATTGGGGAAATAATTTTGCAGGATTTGAAACCAATCAAGAGATTTCTACAGAAATTCATGGTTTAGGCAATACAATTAAAAATTTTACGGTTAATACAACGGAAGATAATGTTGGTTTTTTACGCAATGCAGGCTATCTTTCAATTCGTGATTTAAATTTAGAAAAGATCAATATAAAAGGTAAAAATAATATTGGCGGGTTCATTGGCAATGCAACTACTGGCATCCATAATGTAGAAATATATAATAGCAAAGTCAATGGAACTATTCAAGGCAATAACTCAGTAGGAGGATTTATTGGTAATACCTATACCAACGGTATAGGAGGTGGTGTTACTTTTTATGCTGGAGATATTCGTGTTACAAACTCAACTTCCCAAACTATAATAACAGGCAATGATTCTGTAGGTGGCTTAATTGGCTCTGTATCCAGTCTAGGGGGAAGTCTAGAAGTAAATAAAACACACAGCAATAATAATATTAGAGCAAATAATAATGTTGGTGGAGTAATTGGGTATGCAGACGTTTCAGTTTCAGGAGCAACACCTTCAAATAATATGATTATCCAGTCCTATGTATCAGGAAAAATTAATGCAAATGATAATGTTGGTGGCTTCGTAGGCAACCTTAAACAACACAGTGGTGGATTTAATTATGCCAGTTTTTACTTAAATAATACTTATAGCAATGTTAATTTAGATGGTAATCAAAATGTAGGAGGATTAGTTGGCAAAAGCCATCACTCCAATTCTGCCCCTGAAATCATTAATACCTATGTTTCTGGAAAAATTAATGGCAATCAAAATACCCATGCATTTTTTGGCAAGCATCACTTTACAACATTTGAAAACGGAGAAGAAAAACCAAATAATAACAAACCTTATATTTTTGCGAGTTTTTATGATACTCAAACTACAGGAATTAAATCCGATGGTTCATCTGCAGCTAAAACCACTGCGCAAATGAAGCAACAAGCCACCTATCAATACCAACATAATCCTCAACATATTGAAAAATGGGATTTTCAAGAAATTTGGCGTATTGATGAAGGCAAAGACTATCCTCGCCTTCGCGCCTTGACCGAAGGCAAAATTACCATTGCTGCCGATAAATCTTTATCTGTTCAAGCACCCAATGTCAGCAAAACTTATGATGGTGTTCCCATTAAAAATGTAGAAGATTTAAAAGCCCTTAAAGGTTGGGGGAAAGGAATTTCTGTAACGGGTTTGCTTGATAATGACACAGCTGCTTCAGGTTTGAAGAATCTGACTATTGATCCCACGCGCGGTGGCTGGGTGGGCGCAGTAGATGTCAAAAAAGACGGTTACGATTTATACCCTATTGCCGATGTAAGTGATAATTTTAAACAAAAATATGAAATTGATTGGCAAAAAGGCTCACTCATAATCCATCCTAAAAAGCTGTCAATCACATCAGTGTCACTGCGTGGCGAACGTCCGTATGATGGCACAACTGCTGCCCGTGCCAAAGAAGTAAAAGAATTAAAAGGTATTGTAGAAAAAGATAAAAATACTGTAAAGCTAACAGGTATCGGTACTTTGGCAGGTGCTGATGTTGTTGCTAATGGCACACAAAAACTAGTCTCTTTAAACTATCATGACAACAAAACCAAAACAAACCATGTATTAACATTAACTGGAGAAGGTAGCAAAAACTATGAATTAACTACCAATGGCAGTGAATGGAAAATTACCAAGAGACCCATATCTATTTTAGGTACACGGGTATACGATGGTACAAAACAAGCCCGTGCTGAAGATGTAAAAGAATTGCATAATATTGTAGAAAAAGATAAAAATACTGTAAAGCTGACAGGGATTGGTACGCTGGCAGGTGCTGATGTTGTTGCTAATGGCACAGGTACGCAAAAGCTACAATCTTTGAATACATTAAAGCTGACAGGCAATAGCAGCAAAAATTATGAAATTACGGTAAAAGATAGCATATGGAAAATTACAAAAAGACCACTAATTATTACAGCAATGAATAATTTTAAACCTTTGTATGAAAAAAATCCGAGCAAAGACAAAATTGGTATTTTGGCAAGTGGTTTAGTAAATGGGGAAATCATCTCACAAGTGGATATTCAATTTGGAAAAAATGATAAGGAAGCACAAATAGCTGAATTACATGAAGTTTACCCTGTTTCCCCAACAAATGTTTATTTCCAAAAGGGCAAGGGGAAAAAGGAAAATTATGAAATTAAATTAAATAATGGAAAAATTCTGGTTATTCCAAAAACCACATATCCTAATTCTTGGAATTTTCCTAACGATATGGAAAAGGAAAAGGAAAATATTGTACGTAAATATACTAAATTGATTAATGATTCGTATGATGAGATTTTATTGGCAGATGCTGTATATGGTAAGGGAAATGAAAGTGTCGTTTCTATTGGTGCACCTGAAAGATTTTATGATGTTTATCGTGTAAAAGATCCAAATGCTATTAATGGTTTTAGATACTATAAATGTGTCGGGAAAAATTGTGCCAAAGATAAAGATGAGGAAAATAAGTATTTGGAGGTCGTGCGAAAGGATTCTGAATTAGCACAAAAACTTGGTGTGAATACAGTGATTGATATTGCTGATAAGGGCTTTTTTAAACAACCAACTGGTGCTGGATTGTCTGCAGCATTATATAAGAAATCTGGTTCAAATAATCAATACTATATTGTTTTTAGAGGTACTGATGATGGTGGTCTATTCAGTTTAAATCCTTTTAAAGCAGATGGTAATACAAATGTTTTACAGTTCTTAAGTGAGAACCAATATGATGAAGGATTGAAATTTGCACAAGCATTGGTACGTAGATTAAGAACAGAAGAAGATAATGTAAAAATTACAGCTGTGGGGCATTCTTTAGGTGGAGGCTTGGCTTCTTATTCCGCAGCAGTAATTGGTGATATCGATGTAAAAGTTTTTAATGCTGCACAAATTGGTATATTACGTAATGAAGATACTTTAAGTAAAAATAAATTAAATCCCAAAAACTCAAGACTACATATTGCCTTTAACTCTGATCCTGTATCTTCTTTTGATACACAGGTTTTTAATGATAAATATGATAATGAATATATATACTTCCTTCATGAAGGCATACTTGACGACCATGGTCGGGATCATATGCATACCCACCGTCATGCATTGAATATTGTTCAGGAAAATTATGATAAACTTAAAAAAGATAAACCTGTTGTTGTAAATAAACATATTTGGGTATATAACAACCCAAAGAAAAATGAGCAGCTTAACAAAACGGAGGAGTTTTTGGCAAACGAACGTAAACGTCAAAAAATAACATCAGAAATTGAAAGCACAAGAGAAAAACAAAATTTGGTAAGTTTAAACAATCAACTTAAACAAGTAGATAAATTATCTAGTAAACAAAGAAAGGTAATATTGACACCTGGATCGTTAAGTAGCCCACTAACAGGAAAAATTATCCTTAACATTCATATATATAGAAACAATAAACTTACTGAATGTTCTAAAAAACGTCAATCTCAATGCACTTTAGAAAACGGGGATATTGTAAAATATCAAGGCTCATCGGATTTTAAATCAGTTAAAGGAACGATCAAATTTTCAGATGGCAGTCGGATTGAATTAGAAGCGGACTCTGTAGTAAAAATCAATTTTGATCATGTTGCACAATCCAGCTCAATGGCTGCTTCTGTTCAGGTTCTTAAAGGAGTGGTAAAAAAATATGATTATTAAAGTTAAAGACTTGAAAAGTATTTCAATATTTATTGCATGCTTTTTAATATGCCCTATACTTGTTTCTGCTAATGCACTACCTAATACAAGTAAGACTACACATGAAGCTAAAGAGATTGCTATTTCTTCTAGTAAAGCCCTCTCGGATACGTCAAATTTTGAAGTACAAAATATCCAAATAGAAGGCGCATCGCTACTGTCTGAAAATGAAATCCGCAATTTGGTTAAGCCTTATATTGGCAAGTCCACAACATTAAGCGATTTAAATCATTTGGCAGAGCAAATTAGTGCATATTATCATGCAGCAGGCTATCCTTTGGCAGTAGCGGTTATTCCGCCCCAACGTATCGAAAACGGCGTGGTTACTGTACAAGTGATTGAAGGCAGTATTGGTGCGGTTAATTTGGAAAATGCTTCGCGGGTATCGGATAGTACGGTAAGGAAATATTTAGCGGATACAATCCGTAGCGGCAGCAGTTTTCAGCAGGATAAAAGTGACCGTGGTTTGATGTTGTTGCGCGGGCTGGCAGGCATTCAGCAGGTAGATTATCGGCTTGCGCCATCATCAGAAACGGGTAAAGCCGATGTTACGGTTGCACTTTTGCCTGCGCCTTTGTTAAATGGCTCGGTATCGGTAGATAATTATGGCAGCAAATCCACGGGACGTATCCGCACCCATGCCGATGTTTATTTAAACAGTCCGTTTAAACGTGGCGAACGTTTTTCGCTACGGCTGATGTCCAGCTTTAAGGGGGTGGATTCGGCAAAATTGGCAGCAGATGTGCCAGTGGGAAGCCGTGGTACAAAATGGACAACAGAAGTAGGACGTACCCGCTATGATTTGGGTGGGGCATTTAAGGACTTACAGGCATCGGGACATGCCGATACAATCAGTTTGGGTGTACGCCATCCTTTGGTATTAGGGCAAAAACGTAATTTATGGTTAAGTATGGGTGGGGAACGGCGGAAATTGCGTGATGAAATTGGCGTAAGCGATACGGTAACACGCAAAAATCTTTTTGCATTTAATGCGGGTTTAAACGGTAATGTATATGGCGATTCTGCTGCCGGCAGTTATACTTATTGGTCGGTAAACGCAGCTACGGGCAAGCTGAATATTGTGGATGAAGATGCACGTTTATTAGATGCTGCTGCCGCTAAAACACAAGGACGTTATCATAAATTTAACGCCAATGTGGGACATAACCGTTTTATTACGCAAAACTTAAGTGTTTCAGGCAATCTGAGTGGGCAATGGGCCAGTAAAAATTTGGACTCGGGCGAGCAGATGAGTGCTGGTGGGGCAGATGGTGTATCAGGCTATCGCAGTAATGATGTCTCTGCCGATACAGGGATTATGGCACAAACGGAATTGCGTTATGCTTTTAATCCTTATTTTGCCATTAGTGGTTTTTTTGATGTGGCACGAATGCGCCAACAGCAAAAGCCTTATGCAACAGGTAAAAACACTTTATCACTATATGGGGGCGGTATGGGTGCGGAAGTTCGTGCAAAAGGCTTCTATTTGCAAAGTAAAGTGGCTTTGCGTGGCAGTGATGACGGTGCATCTGACAAAAAACGGGCTTTGTGGTGGTTAAAAGCAGGCTATACGTTTTAAGCATAGTTCATAGTTGCCAGCGCCCTTATGTACCAAACATACCCAACGGGCGCTGGTGCTTAATTATGAAAAATAGGGCTGTTTTTAATTTTAAAACAGCCATTTATGTATTACAAGGCAATACCGAAGTTTTGGGCTACCGCAACCAACCCGCCTTTAAACCCCTGCCCTACGGCTTTAAATTTCCATTCGCCGTTATGACGGTAAATTTCGCCAAAAATCATGGCAGTTTCTACCGATGCGTCTTCCGACAAATCAAAACGGGCAATTTCCACGCCGTTATCGGCATTGACACAGCGGATATAGGCACCCGATACCTGTCCGAAATTCTGACGGCGGGCATCGGCTTCGTGAATGGTGGCAGCAACGGTAATTTTATCCACATCATTAGGTACTTGTGCCAAATCTACCCAAATGGTTTCATCATCGCCGCTGCCTTCGCCGGTGCGGTTGTCGCCTTTATGTTCTACTGCGCCGTTATCGGAACGGTTTTGGTTGTAAAAAATAAAATCCGCTTCAGAACGCACTTTGCCTGCGGCATTCAATAAAAAAGCACTGCCGTCCAAATCAAAGGCTTCGCCTTCGGTTACGCGCACATCCCAGCCCAAACCGATAAACATTTTGCTTAAACCCGGTGCTTCTTTGCTTAAGCTGATGTTGCTGCCTTTTTGCAAACTGATTGCCATAATATTACTCCATTAGAAAAAACAAGAAAAATCATCACACCACAAGGCTATGATACCAGTAATCCATATTGTTTGCACAAGCTGTCCAACCCGCCCGCATAGCCTTGTGCCACAGCACGAAACTTCCAATCATTTTGATAACGGTAGATTTCGCCAAAAATCATGGCGGTTTCCTGATGAACATCATCAGGCAAATCAAAACGCATCAGTTCGTTGATGCCCTGTTCGTCATAAATGGAAATAAATGCGTGATTGACTGCACCAAATCCCACATGGTTTGTTGTGCCTGCCGTATCCGCCGTAACAGCAAATAACAGGGCGTGTACGGATTCCGGCACTGCCGACAGGTTAATATCGCTCTGCCGCCGCCCATCGGGATGCAAAATCACCGAGCCGCATGGTGAGGCGGTTTGATTATAAAAAATCATATGGTTGTCGGAAATCACTTTTTTCTGCTTATCCAACATAAACACACTGATGTCTAACACGGTATTGGCAGGGGATTGCCAACCCAAACGCACCAATAAACGGGCAGAACCGTTCAAAGGTATCAGGGCATTTTGACCTTTGGTCAGATGTTGGCATTCAACGGATTTCAGTGAAACGGTGGGGGTAACGGTAATATGGGTAATAAAATCCGTATTGCCAATTGTTACATCATGATTGTCTTCATCAATTTGCTGTTGTGCCAATAGCTCTATTTCATCGTATGCGGAAAAAACTTTTTCGCTGTCGCGATAACGGATATACAGGGGGTCGGCCTGCACATATTCTTGCAGCTCGGTGCCGTTTAAGGGCAGTAAACGGGAACGCGGGGGCATCATCCAAGTACGCTGCACCATACTGGGAATACCGTCTTTGTCTAAAAACGAAACCAAGGCTTCGCCCACCGCCAATTCGGAAATGGCTTGTACGGCATTTAAATGAGGGTTGGGACGGAAGGTTTCGGCAGCGGTACGCACGGCTTTTTGCTCGCGCGGTGTATAGGCGCGTAAGGCGTGTTGGACACGGTTATTGAGTTGCCCCAATACGCTTTCGGGGATATCGGCAGGACTTTGGGTAATAAAATAAATGCCTACGCCTTTAGAGCGTATCAGGCGCACCATCTGCTCGATTTTACGCATCAATGCCGGATGACCGTCATCAAACATTAAATGCGCCTCATCAAAAAACATCACAAATTCAGGCAGTCCGCCATCGCCTTTTTCCGGCATCATGCGGAACAGCTCTTCTAAAAACCACAACATAAACGCACTGTACAAACGTGGTGAATAAATCAGTTTGTCGGCGTTTAAAATATTGATTATGCCTTGTTGTTTACGTTGTTGCAGCCAGTCGTGCAGGTCTAATTTGGGCAAACCGAAAAATTTTTCTGCCTGTTCGCTTTCAAGCTGCAGCAGTTGGCGTTGAATGGCACCGATGGTGCTGGTGGAAACATTACCATAAATGGTTTGATATTGATGACGGTTTTGCGAAACAAAATTCAGCATACTGCGTAAATCGGCAATGTCAATCAAACGCCAGTTTTTGTCCTGCGCCACGCGGAATACCAGATTTAATACGCCTTCTTGTGCATCGTTCAGATTCATCAGCCTTGCCAGCAAAAGCACGCCCATCTGCTCCATACTGACGCGCACGGGAATGCCAGTTTGACCGTACACATCCCAAAAACGCACGGGAAAGCCGCTGAAATATTCTGCGTTTAAGCCCAATTCGTCTAGACGGCTACCGATTTTTCCTTCTGCTGCACCTGCTTTCACCAAACCGGATAAATCGCCTTTCACATCAGCCAAAAAAACAGGAATGCCCTGACTGCTGAACACCTCAACCATTTTCCGCAATGTAACGGTTTTACCCGTACCGGTTGCCCCCGCAATCAGACCATGACGGTTTGCCATATTGCCAATAATTTGAAAAGTATCAAATTTTTCATTATAAGCCAGAGTATGCATGCCAATCATAAGCGCCATCCGAAAACAAAAAACTTTCAGGGAAGTTCGGGCAGCAACAAACCGATGCTGCCCGAACAGTGCCAAAACCCGCTTTTACAGATGCGGTAAAATGCGCGGGACAATTTTGTCGGGAGTGGAGCCGTGGCTGTTTTCACCGATGGCGTGCAATTTCCATTCGCCGTTATGACGGTATAATTTCGCCATAATTTGTGCGGTGTGATTGCCTTGTGCCGACAAATCGTAACGTGCCATTTCCTGACCGGTATCGCCGTTAATCAAACGGCAATAGGCATTTTCCACTTGGCTGAAATCCTGCCCCGTGTAATTGCTGACGGTAAAAACCAAGGATTTGATGTTTGCCGGCACACGGTTTAACGCCACGGCAATTTGTTCGTCATCGCCGTCGCCATCGCCGGTGCGGTTGTCGCCGCTGTGCTGCACCGTGCCGCATTCGCTGCGCAAATGGTTGAAAAAAACCACATCGCACAATTCGTTTTTGTCGTCAAACATCAGGCAGGAAGCGTCCAAATCAACCTCTTTACGCCCGCCCAAACCAAACAGACCTTTTTTCTTCACGGCGTCCCAACCCAAGCCCATCACCACTGAACGCAGGGTGTTATCGCTTTCTTTTGCCAAAGAAATTTTTTGACCTTTTTGCAAACTGATTGCCATGTTTTTCTCCTATAAGATTGCAATCCAAAACCGATGTGTTTACACATCCACACCAAAATGCTGTGCCAGTGCGGCTAATCCGCCTTGAAAACCCTGTCCCACCGCTTTAAATTTCCATTCGCCGTTATGACGGTAAATTTCGCCAAAAATCATGGCGGTTTCTACCGATGCGTCTTCCGACAAATCAAAACGGGCAATTTCCACATCATTATCGGCATTGACACAGCGGATAAACGCGCTGGATACCTGTCCGAAATTCTGCCCGCGCTGTTGGGCTTCGTGAATGGTTACGGTAATCGCGATTTTGTCCACATCGGCAGGAATTTTACCCAATTCCACCACAATGGATTCATCATCGCCGTCGCCGTCGCCGGTGCGGTTGTCGCCGCTGTGCACCACCGCACCATTGTCGGAAGCAGGTTGGTTATAAAAAATAAAATCCGCATCCGAGCGTACTTTTCCCGCGCCGTTCAACAAGAATGCGCTGCCGTCCAAATCAAAGGCTTCGCCGTCTGTGGCGCGTACGTCCCAGCCCAAGCCGATAATCATTTTATTCAAACCGGGGGCTTCTTTGTTTAAATTGACGTTGCCGCCTTTTTGCAAACTGACTGCCATAGTGCTCTCCTAACTACAAAAAATTCAGATTATTCCACATTCACGCCATACTGCTCGCACAGGGCAAACAAACCGCCTGCATAACCCTGTCCGATGGCGCGGAATTTCCATTCGCCGTTACGGCGGTACACCTCACCAAACACCATTGCCGTTTCGGTGCTGTAATCTTCCGATAAATCAAAGCGCAATACTTCCATATCGGTTTCATGGTTTACCAAACGCACAAAAGCATTGCTTACCTGACCAAAATTTTGTCTGCGTAATTCGGCATCATGAATGGTAACGGTAATAAACAAAGATTGAATATTGGCGGGAATTTTCGCCAAATCCACAATTACGGATTCATCGTCGCCATCGCCGTCGCCGGTCAGGTTGTCGCCCGTATGCTGTACCGAACCGCATGGCGAAATTAACTGATTATAAAAAATAAAACAAGAATCGGAAGGCACTTTGCCATTATCGGTGGTCATAAACACGCTGGCATCCAAATCAAACGGCTGTCCGTCGCTGCTGCGTGCGTCCCAGCCCAAGCCAATCAGAATACGCGTTAAGGTGGGGTCGGTTTTATTCAGGGAAACGTTTTGACCCTTACTTAAGGTTACTGCCATAATGGTTTCTTTACTGACTGTTTAACACATAGGGCTGTACAACAGGCACAGCCCCTTACACTCAATCTTTATTGTCTTCTTTTTCAGGGAAAACAAACGATGCGGCAATACCGATAGACAACACCACCAATACCACCAGCAAAGACGTATTGGGCGAAATATCCCAGCCGTGATGCCATAAATGATTGGTTGCCGCCAATGCCAATTTGACCGCAATAAAAAACAGCAAGCAAATCACCGCTTTTTCCAAATGCACCAAATAACCTTTTAAGGCTTCCAAAACAAAATACATGGTACGCAAACCCAAAATGGCAAACATCATCGCGCTGTACACGATTAAAGGTTCTTTAGACACGGCAATCACCGCAGGTACGCTGTCAAAGGCAAACATCACGTCTGACAGCTCAATCACCGCTAAACACAAAAATAACGGCGTCGCCACCCACGCACCTTTTTTCAGCGGATGCGGATGGCTGTTTTCGGGGTGTTTCACATCTTCGCCCGCCAATTCCAAACGCACATCGGGATGCGCTGCACGGGCTTCTTCCAATTCTTTGGCATTTAAGAAAAAGTTATGCCCGAACAAACGCGGCCACACCGGAAAAAAACGGTGCACCCAACGATAAGCCAAATGTTCGGAATAATCTTCGTTTTCATCGTCTTCATCGTTGTTTTTCAGCATCATAACGGCAGTCCAACCCACCACTGCGGCGAAAATTAACTCCACATAAGGTCCGAATGCCAGCAACCCCGTACCAATTGCCACAAATATCATACGGAACACAATCGCACCGATAATGCCCCAATACAATACACGGTGGCGATATCCTTCCGGTACTTTAAACCAAGTAAAAATCGCCATCATAACAAACAGGTTATCAACCGACAGCACTTTTTCCAGTGCATAGCCCGTGTAAAACAGGCTGGCGGTTTCGCTGCCGTGATGCACCCACAAATACCCGCCAAATGCCACAGATACCAGCACCCAAAACACCGACCACAAGGACGCGCTTTTTAAGGACATGGGTTTGTCGTCTTTGTGGGCATATAAATCAATTAAGATTGCACCTACCGACAAAATCACGAAAACAGCCACCGTTTCCACAGGAAAACCCAGATGCTCGTTCATTATTATTCTCTCTTTTCAAATCAGGTTAAAAATTAAAAAATCCGTTGGTTTCAAAACAGAATCTAATTGCCTGCCATTTGCACCACAATCAAACGTCCGCCTGTTCCTTTTTGCAATAAAATCTGCACGCCGTCTGCCAGTTTAACCTTGCCGCCGATGGGAACGGGGGTTTTTTGCACCACATCGTGCATTTCGGGCAATTTTTCGTTTACCAGCCACCAATCGCCGTTATGTAAAAGAAAGTAACCTACCCTTTTAGCATCTTCCGTGCTTAAACGCTCGTTGGGAAAAACATTGCTGTCGGCATGCCATTTAAATAAGGATTGTCCGCTGTATACCATAATGCGGTGATTATCGGGACGGTAGCTGCCATTGGGCGCGGCAGAATATAAATTTAATACGGGCAGGCTGCCCGAATGCGGCGTACCGCAAAACGGACACACGGGGTTTCTGCGGTTATCAAAGGCGTAAAACTTTTGCTTACAATCCGCATTGGCACAAGGTTGCAACAAATCTACGGTTTTAACCAAGGCACGTTCCCATTCGTCTGCGGTCGGACGTTTGTTCGGATCGTGCAAGCCGTCAATAAAAGCCTGTTCAAACAGTTTGGCAATATAGCTGCCGCACACCGTATAAGGCATTTTGTCCGTGTCTTTCCACGGTAATTCGCTGGGTTTGACATTGGCTGTTTTAATGCGGTTGCTGCGGTCGTTAGGGTGCTCCACAAACAAGGCTTGACTGCCCATTGCCAGCGTTTCATCATTTTGGGTGTCGTTGGGGTCGTGAATTTTATCGCCGCGCAAGGGGTGGCGGTACAATAAATACATATAAATCAATACCGCCAAAGCATGTAAATCAGTGGTTCGGCTGGGCAGTTTGCGCTGCGGGTCGTCTGTGGGCAAATGGGCAGTAGCAACCACTTCGGGCGCGATAAAATCGGGTGTACCCACCACAGACGGCGGATGTTTTCCCGGCACCACCAAGCCGTCAATATCAATCAAGCACGCCTGACCGCTCACAGGGTCAATCAGGCAGTTTTTATAACCCAAATCGCTGTGGCTCAACCCCGCCATATGCATACGCCTTACCGCCCTCGCCAGCATAATGCAGATTTTCAAATGGCTCATCCAATCACCCAATTCGCGCGGGTCTAAAAATTTTTGGCGGTTAGACGCACTGGCAAACCATTTTCCATCCTTTTCTTTGCCTTTAATCCCCAGCATATCATTGTTTTGGCTGCCATGTTCAAAGAAAAAGCAATCGCGGTAAAACGGCGACACCACGCCCAAATGTCCTTCATGTTCCACCACGGCGGTGGGCCAGCAATACAGTTTTTTCAGATACTCCCCGCCTTCCTGTTCAAAAATGCGCTCACGGTAACGCCCTGCAATCATTTCCAAACGTTCGCGCACGGCAGGGTCGGCTTTTTCGCGGAAAAACGCCACCACATAATCGCCATCGGGGGAAAATTTCACATCTTTCATCCCCCCTTGTGCTTTTACCTCATCAATAAAACGTATGGTTTGACCATTGGTTGCGGTAACAGTAATAATTTTACTCATTATTTTCCACCTTCCTGATAATGGTTTTGCGGTGCGTGATGAGGAATAAACAATGCCAACGTGCGGTCATCGTGGTTGCCGGGCGACCAAAAATCCAACCAATGAATCAATGCTTCAGCACTGTCTGCCGCTGCCAAAGGCTCTTGTAATTCATCCCACAATTTCTGCCATTCTTCTGCCTGTGCCAAACGGGCTTCGGTTTCAAATTTGGCATCCGACACCCCATCCGTCATCACCATCACGGTGGGTTTTTGCTCGGTATAATGCGTTTGTAAACGTTTTTGCAATTGTTCGGGCTGTACTTCCTGCGCCGACAAAAAACGGGTTTCGCCGGAATACGCACCACTGTCTGCTTCACCCAATAAAATAACTTGTTGGCTCTGCGGCAACCACAACGCCGCCGCACCGTCGCCCACCCAATACGCCGCCGACAACCAACGTCCATCTTTTGCGGGCATGGTCAGCACCACCAACAGGGTACACGACAGACTTTTTAAAGCCAAACCGTTTTGTTTTGCCACTTTATTTTGTTCTGCACAAGCAGCATAAGCAGCTTGTTCCAACAAACTTTTTAATACATCCTCTTGCTGTTGAATATCCAATACCGGTAATTTGTAAAAATCCTTTTCCGGATGATGCAAAAATTCCTTTACCGTATCGCGCACGGCATGTACCACCACTTGCGAACCCAAACGCGAAAACTCCGCACTGCCCGCCCCGTCTGATACCGCCAACAAATGCACACGGCTGGCTTCATCATAGTACAAAGCAAAATCATCATCGCAAAACAAACCCTTATGCGCATGAGAACGCCCACGCACCCGTGCAGCAATCAAACGTCCCTCATCTGTGGTCAGATTAAGTTTGTCTTGGTCGGGTTTGGCAAAACGGTCGTTTTGATTAGACGGTATGTTTTCCCATAAATCTTTCGGGTCGGGATTAACAAAAACAGTCTGCTCGCCATTCTCAAAAAACTCTCTTCTTGCCCAACCTCTATTAACCCAATAACGATATTTAATCCGCACATTATTGCTGTATTGGGGCGTGCCGCTAATTGCGTGTGTTTCTTTATCCCAAAACAAACCGATATCTGCAGGTATAATCTGCAAAATTTCAACCTCTGCAGGCAACGGGGCTTTATAAGGCTTGCCCTTATTGGCGTTCGGCAAACTGAAGGTATTTTGTGGTGCTTGAGCGCGTTGCCCTATGGGTTTTGCCTGTGCCAAAGCATCTGTAGAAATATGATTTAAAATGGTTTTATTTGATACGGGACGCATGGTTTCTGTTTGTGTATCCGGTACATCGGTTTGCGTATCGCTGACTGCTTGCACTTGGTATTCGCTGTTTTCGTTTTCCGACAAAATAGATTCCGGATGATGTTGCCCGTCAGAATGTTCAAGCCGGATAGTTTCTTCATCTGCAATAGCTTGAGTTTGATGATTTTTTTCTAATGCGCTGGAATCAATTTCCCGCTGCATGCTTGGAGCACTGTTTTCTTCAGCAGCAGGGGCTAATAGGGTTTCCTGATGATGGTTCGGTTGTTTATCATCATTCTGATGCAACTTGTGCCAACCATCATTCAAAATTCTTATAATCTCATAATTGTTGCAAATATTATCTTTATTATCATCAAATTTTTCTCGTAAAAATCTTAATAACTGTTCATCTTCTGCTTGAATTATTTTTTGTAGAAAAGTACGTATATTTTTCAATTTTTTTATAGTCTCTTGATTCATAATAATTTCCTTTAGTTTAATCCAACCCTAACCGCGTGAACGGGCAATATCAAAGTCCCCTTCTGCCGCACCCATATACAATTGCTTACTGCAGGCAGGACAAACGGCTTCGCCTTCACCTTCTACGCACAGCACCTGCCCGCAACCGCCGCAAGTTGCCAAGCCATAGGGCGCACCGCAATGCGGACACCCTCCCCCGCCCATCAAACGCGATGCGGCAACGGTTTGGGTATTGACACGGCTGTCCGACCATTCCGCATAATCGGCTTCTACGGCAAATACGCCGACATAACGGTAAACTTGCGGGCTTTGTTTGTTAAAAAACGGAATATCCGCCATATCGGGCAAACGTTCGTATTTCATCAGGTAAGGTAATTTGGTTTTAGAACACAATCCGTTGATAATCACATAATTTTCGTCAATGGCAATGGCTTCTTCCAAATTTTTGACCAGCGACAAGACGGAGTTTTGTTTGTCTAAAGTAACCGGTACATCTACGCCCAAGCTGCGGCTTTGTGATGAAACGGATTGGGAAATCCAATGGATAAATTCTTTGAAATCGTTTTCGTTACACTGCTCCAAACGCAATGTTTCTTGACTGATGCCGCTTAACAGCGACAAATCGGCAAACGCGCCAATGCCGATGGAAATTAAAGTGGCTCTTGTAGAAAAATATTTTTGCCAACGGGCGATGGCGGAAGCAGGATTGTCGGTGGCGCTACCGTCTGACATAAAATACACCACAGGTTTCCAATCGCCTTTTTGCTGCGGGGTATTGCGTACCACCTGACGGTCAATTTCGTCCATTACATGATTTAACGCCATGCCGATAGATGTGCCGCCGCCCACAGGCAGACGCGGGGGATAAAACACGGGCAATTCCACCAAAGGTACTATGGTTTTGGCAACGCCGGCAAAGGCAATCACCGACAAATACACGGTTTCCAAAGCATAAGGGTCTTTGCGCAAGGCATCAATCAAACGGGCAATGCCTTCCTGCATATGGCGCAAATGATTGCCTACCATGCTTTCCGAAACATCAATCACCAAAAAAATCGGCAAACGGCGCATCATGCTTCCCCTTTACAAAACCACATTGATTTCGGGCGGCGGCGGTGGCAGCTCGTTCCCCACCGAACTACCCACGCTGACACTGGTGCTGGCAACGGCTGCCGATACCCATTGGAAAAATTTGGCAAAAGAAGCAGCATCCATAATATCTAAAGACACCACGGTATCGGTCAATTGTTTTAAATAGGCGGCATCGGCTTTGGGTCCTGCGGCACACGCCACAATATTACCGAAACCCAATTGTTTGATAGTCGGGATAATTTCACTATAAACCAATAAATCGGTGGGTTTACCGTCGGTTAATACGATTAAAATCGGACGCCAATCGCCTTTTTGCTGCGGCGTGCCGACAATCCGGTCGCGCCGAACCGCATCGGCAATGTGTTCCAGCACCCCGCCCAAAAACGTCGCCCCGCTTTCGGGACACACAATTTCAGGCAGCACCACCTGTTCCAAGGGTGTCAGCGGCAAAACCGTTTTAATGTGGCTGTCAAAAGTGGTAATGCTTAAATGCACACTTTCCAAAGCATACGGGTTTTGCCGCAGCGATGCCATCAGCGATTGCAAACCCGTATTAACCGCTTCAATCGGCTCGCCGCGCATGGAACCTGAAGTATCAATACAAATATAAGTTAAAAGTCGGCGGGACATACGATTCCTTACTTTAATTCATCGGCTGTATTTCAATATAAAGTTGATTAAAATTGTTTTTATTTTTATCAACCATAAAACGGGGCAAATTGAAAAAACCGCCTGAAATACCCGTATCGGCATTGCAGGCAAATAATTAATAAGGCAGATAGTTTTTCAATAAATCCACAAAACGGTCGGTTTCGGCAAATTCGCCAATCGCGCTAAACAGCCAGCCGCCGTTCCCATCCCGCTCGGCACGGGCAAAGGTCATGGCGCAGTGCGCACGGTTTTCGGCACGCCCGCCAATATCATAACGGCAGATTTCCACACCTTTGGCATCTGCGGCACGAATAGAAGCACGGCTCACCCCCGCAAACGACTGTCCGCGTTCTTTTCCTTTAAAAATAACCACCAAAAACACAATCGCCGTATAGCATTCGGGCAAGGTATCCAAATCCACCATAATGGTTTCATCATCATCTGCCCCCGCCGAACCGGTGCGGTTATCGCCGCTCAAACGGATTTTGCCGCTCGGATGCACCAGCGAATTGTAAAAAACCACATCGCTGTCAATCAAAGTATGACGCCCGTTGGCACTGACTACACCCAAATTGGCAACCTGACCGTGTTCGTCCAACAAAAATGCAATGGCGTCCAAATCATATTCTGGCCGGGTTTCCGCCACATCCCAGCCCAAGCCCACATGCAGGCGCGACAGGTCAAACCCGCTGTTTTTACGCAGGCTTACCCCCTGTCCCTTTTTCAAACTGATGGCCATACTGTTTTACCTTACCATTTTAAACAGCAATTCAGATTAGGGCATTTCCCCAGTACTTTACAACACCACGTTCACTTCCGGCGGCGGCGGCGGCAGTTCGTCCAAACCGCTGACTTCCTTCCCGCCATTTTCAACTTTTTGGCTGGACACCGAAATAGACGAAGACACCCATTTGAAAAAGCTGCGGATAGACGCAGTATCCGCCGTATCCAAAGACACCACGGTTTCCGTAATTTGTTTTAAGGTTTCGCCATCCGCATAAGGACCTGCGGCACACGCCACAAACGGACCTGTTTTAATCTGGCGCAATGCCTGAATACCCCGTGCCAAATCATCGGTAGGCGAGCCATCCGACAGCAAAAACACCATCGGTTTCCAATCGCCTTTTACTTCCGCACTGCCTTTAACCACTTCACGGTTCACACAATCTGCCAACAAGCTTAATGCCTCGCCCATTGCCGTTACGCCTGAAGCCTGTATATCGGGAATTTGAAAATTAATCAGTTCGGTTAAAGGGGTTATTTGTTTCGCTTGATTGTCAAAGGTAATCACCGACAAATAAGCCGTTTCCAAAGCATAAGGATCCTGACGCAAAGCCGAAACCAATACCTGAATACCGTTACGCACCGCTTCAATGGCTTCGCCCTGCATTGAACCGGACGTATCAATTAATAAATAAACCGGTAAACGTCTCATATTTAATGCCCCCTAAACTAAAATTAAAAATAATTAATTAGAAAGAAAAATCCAAAAAATAATAATTGATATATGATATATGATATATGATATATGATATATGATATATGATATATGATATATCAATCAAGTAAATCACTTACCCACAATTGTTTGTGTAAATAAAATGTAATTACATGGAATTATAAGATAAAACGCATTTTATGTAAACAAAAACTGAAATAAGTTTAAAAAAATTTGCACTAAATATTTCGCCCAATTACATATTGAAAAACTTGCTGCCTCAACAGTTCATTTTCGCGTCCGCGAAAATATAGCGGATAAAAACGAGACAAGGCGATAACGCCGTATCGTTGCGATTTTAATCCACTATAAATACGATAAACAGATATAATAAAGCAATATCAAACCACCATCATTTTATACACATTATGCCTGCCCATACCGAATTAGCACATTTGCGCACCTTGTTCCACCAAAAAATCATGCAAAATAATCAATTACTTAATTTATCTGCTATTTGGCACGATACACCTGATTTTAGCGAATTAAAAGCGCAGTTAAGCGATTTAAAAGCCTGTTTGGACAGCTTCCGTCCTTTATCGGGAAACGAAGTTTTTAAATTAAAACAATCTTTTGATATTGAATATACTTACCAAAGCAATAAAATTGAAGGCAATACTTTAAGTAAAAACGAAACGCATTTGGTGGTGAATAAAGGTTTTACGGTAAAAGGTAAAACGCTGGCAGAGCATCTGGAAGCTGTGAATCACCAAGAAGCCATTGATTATATTCGTGAAGTGGCATCTTCCGAACTGCCTTTTGACAAGCGTTGTCTGCTGGATATTCATGCGCTGATTTTGCATGGCATTAACCGTGAAAATGCGGGCAGATACCGTTTGGAAGATGTGCTGATTTCGGGCAGCAGTTTTATTCCGCCATCATTTTTGCACATACCCGATTTAATGAATCAATATTTTGATTTTTATCATAAAAATAAAGATATCATGCACCCTGTTGAGTTGGCGGCGGAAATGCATGAACGTTTGGTTACCATTCATCCGTTTATTGACGGCAACGGGCGCACGGCACGACTGGTTATGAATTTAATTTTATTAAGAAACGGTTATCCGATTACGATTTTGGACAGTGAAAACGATAAACGTTTGGCGTATTACGATAGTTTGGAACAGGCACAAACAGGGCAAGACCCTGAAAAAATACAATTTAAAGTATTGATTGCGCAAAATGTTAAGCATTGGTTATTGGTTTATTTAAATTTGTTGGCACCCAACGGCAATGCTGAAGCGCAACAGAAGGGCTATTATTTCTTCAAAAGAATTGAAACTCTGTTGCAGGCATAAATGGATTTCGGGCAAGCCAAGGCTGCAGCTTGCCCGAAGTTTTTGTTTTTAAATCAAACTGAAGCTGTTTTCGTCAATCTGTAAACCTGTGCCGATGGTGGCAAAATGTACGCTTTGACCATTGTTATCATAGTTTAATTTACCCGTTGCGCTGTCGTATTGGATATGCTGCATCACTTTGCCTGTTTCCAAGGCAGTAAACACATTTTGCGAAAGGGCGATGGTGTCTTCGCCTACGGTAAAGTCGGCAATGGTATCTACCGACAGCAAATCACTGAATACAAAGGTATCACGCCCTTTACCGCCCGTTAAGGTGTCGTTACCTGCGCCGCCTTCCAAACGGTTATCGGCGGCATTGCCTTTCAACACATTTGCCAAAGCATTACCAATAGCATTCACATTGTCCGTGCCATACAAATGCAGGTTTTCTACATTCTCACCCAAAGTATAGCTGATGTAGCTGTGAACGGTGTCGTTGCCTTCGCCAACAGCTTCGGTAACGGTATCGGCTGTGTTATCCACCACATAAGTATCGTCGCCCACGCCACCACTCATTTTGTCTGCATCTGCGCCACCATCCAAATAGTCATTACCGCCGCCACCGTTGATGGTGTCATTACCTTTACCGCCGTGAATGGCATTAGCCGCATTGTTGCCTGTTAAGGTGTCGTCATAATCCGAACCAATCAGTTTTTCAATCTGCGTACCGTAACCGATAAAGGCTTGGTTTTGGGTGTAATTATTAAAACGGATTTTATCTACACCACCGTTGATATTGATGTTGGCAGGCTGACCAAAATAGGTATTGATGCCTGCGGATGTGTAGGGTGCTGCCATCAGGAAATTTTCAGTTTTTTTGCCTGCATAAATCCACGAACCGGGGGTTAGGTTTACGTTTACGCCCTGTGTTTGGTCGGAAGCGTCAAAGGTGTCCACACCGCCGCCGTCCCAAATATACACATCACGTTCCACACTGTGGTCGCTGGCGGCACGGAAACGGTACACATCATTACCCTTGCGCACATTGGGATTGACACCAAAGCGGTAATGCAAAAACGCCACGTCAAAAATACCCAGCTGCGGATACGCCAAATCCTGTTCTTTATACGACAAAGCAGTTAATAAGCGGCTGTTTTCGGCATGGGGCATCTGAATATTGCCCTGATGAGGGTGTTCCGCGCCCAAAGAATGCAGCACTTCGTGTAAAACTACATTCAAAGGATAATCGTCCGACAGCGATTTTTTTCCGCCTTCCAACAAGCTGTTACCCATATACACATCGCCGCCGTATTCGGCATGGGCGTTGGAGTTAGTAGATTGTTTTTTCACAATATAAAAACGGATGGCGACATCATCGCGCAAAACTGATTCCGTTTGTTCAAAATGGATATTGGCGTATTGGCTGATAATATCCAAAGCCTTTTTCACACCTGCAACGTCTTTCTCGCCAAAATTAAAATAATAGCCATTACTCAAATTAACGATTTTATACGGCAGCACCGCCGCTTTACTGAAGTCAATCGGCGCACGTTCATTGTGGTAAGTCGGGAACTGAAAGATACCTCTACGCCCCTTTTCGACCAACAAGGAATTAATAAAATACGCACGACCACCATCGCTGTCACGGTCAATAGTGTGGGCGCTGACAAAATCGGCGGACAATTCAGGGGCGCGTGATAAATGTGCTTCAGTACTTGCTTTTTGCGTACCTTTACGCTGCAAACTTGCCTGAACGCTGCCGTTATCCGCCAGCAACTCGCTGTCCACGCTTTGGCGGAAAGTTAAATCCTGATTTACAACGGTTTCGTAATTTTTTCCGCCAACAGTTAAAGTAACCGTATCACCCGCTTTGGCATCGCCGCTTACCCTGCCGCTGATTTCTACGCTGCTGCGGGTATCTGCCGCCAAATCAAAGATATTGTTGGCAATCGGGGTGTTTTTATCCAAAACAATATGGCTGGCATTTAGCGTAGGCGTATCAATCGGTTTGGCATAATAGTGGAAACCTGGGTTTTGGCTGGGAACAAGCTCATAAATTTGTTTTTCCGTATCAAATGCATAGCTAACTTGCTTACCCTGAATAGACGGCAAATCGCTTTCGGCAATATCCACCACAAATTTTTGCGTTTGTGGGTCCACTACCGAACGATAGCTTTTATCGCCGATTTTGACGGTAACAGCATGCAAACGGTGTTTGTTATAGCCCACAGCAAACGCACCTTCCAGCTTCACCATGCCGCCGATGCGGATAAAGCCGCTATCAGGCATAACCGCAGGGTCAATCTGATTCAGATGAATCGCGGCGGATTCGGGTTTGGGTGTAGGTAGAACGGGTGGCGTGGGCGGTGGTGTAACAGGTGCATTTTCTACCTGATAGCTAACGGCAGCTTCCGCTTTACCTGTATTGCCCGCATCATCACGCAAACTCATTTGCGCCTTCACTTCATGGCTGCCTGAAGCTGCCAACTGTTCGCCTGAAACCTGAACTTGGAAATGCCCGTTTTTCTGAACGGTGGTTTGCAGGCTTTGCCCGTTAATCTCCAGTACAACAGTGCTGCCTGCGCTAAATTCGCCGCTTACCGTGCCCGACAAAGTGTGCATCTGCGAACGTTCACCGTGTTCCAAAACACCGTTTTCGGTAATCGGATTCAGGGTAATTTGAGCGGACGGAGCAAGCGTATCTACTTGATAACTTGCCGTTTGGCTGCTGTCCGCGCTGTTACCAGCCTTATCCGTTACTTGTGCTTGGACGGTAATGCTGTTTGCACCCTGATTCTGCGCCAACTTGCTGCCTGCAATGCTGGTTTGCCAGCGATTACCTGTAACGGTGGCATCGTGAGTTTCGCCGTTAATTTTTACGCTCACACGGGTGGCGGCAGGGTTCACATCGTTGTCGTATTTCAGGCTGCCTGAAACGGTAACGGTGTTCAGGCTGTTTTGATGGTTCAGGATTTTGCCTTGATTGATTGAATCAATACTGATTACAGGCTGTTTCAGTTCGGTATCTACCTGATAGGTTTGCACCACGCTTTTTTCGGCGCGGTTGCCGTTTGGGTCGGTTATGGTCAGCACGGCTTCAACTTGTTTGTATTGTGCCAGTTTGCTGCCGTCTGCTTCTACGCTGTAACTGCCATCTTTTACTACGGCATTTAAGGTTTCGCTGCCGATTTTAACGGCAACGGTGGCGGTTTCGCCGCTTTTGAGCGTACCGATGCTACCTGAAAGGGTGATTTTTCCATTGGCTTCGCTGCGGTTGATAATATTGTCGGTAGCGATTTTGTTCCACGTTAATGTGGCGGCAGGGTCGGCAATGGCAACGGTATAACCCTGACTGTCGCTCACTTCGGCAGTGTTGCCTGCTTCATCGCGCACATTGACACGGGCAATCATCACATGGCGACCGTCTGCCACCAGTTCACTACCATCAAATTCTACGGAGAATATGCCGTTTTGCACTACGGCGGTTTTGTCCACCGTACTGGCGCAGTTGGGGCAGCCGCAGGAAATAATCACTTCACTGCCGTCTGCTACTTTTTCAGTACGTCCCGAAATACGGATTTTGCCTTGTGATTCGGTACGATTGATGATGTTGTCGCCAGTAATGGCATCCAAACTAATGGTGCCAGTCGGAGGTGTGGTCACAACACGGTAAGCGTGTTCAACCTTGCCTTGGGCGGTGTTGCCTGCTGGGTCGGCGGTATCTACTGTCGCGCTGATGCTTTGATGGTTAGCTAGGGTGTTACCATCTACTACCGCGCTAAATTCACCTTTGGCAACAGTAGCGCGATACTCTGCATTGCCTACGCGTAAAACCACGGTATCGCCGTCTTTGGCATTCTGCACACTACCTGAAACGGTAACCGCAGTTTGTTTCGATTCGGCAATGTTGATGATATTGTCGGCAGTAATGGGTTTGAGTTTAATGATAGGGGTAGCGATTTCAGTATCTACGCTGTAGGTTTTGGCTACGCTGTGGCTGCCACCCTTGCCATTAACGGTGGCGGTAATGCTGTTGGCATTTGCCAACACTTTGCCATCTACTGCTTGTGAGAAGCTGCCGTTTTGTATGGTGGTTTCTACATTGTGGTTGCCAATTTTTAACACCACAGTATCGCCATTCGCCGCATTTTTAACTGTGCCAGAAACGGTCACACTATCGGTGGCTTCAGCGTGGTTAAGGGTATTGTCGGCAGTAATGGCGTTAAGGGTGATTTCGGGTTTGGCAACAGGTAAGGGATTGCCTGCATCAGATTGGTTGCCTGTTCCGCTGGGGGGGTTAGGGCTATTTTGCGGGGTATGGTTTGGTTCATTTGAACCGCCACCGCTTTTACCACCCGATGCAGCTGCGGCAATCCCGCCCACAGCCACCAAAGCACCCGCACCCCACAGCAAGGGACTACCACCTACTGTTTGAGCCGTTACCGCTGCCGAACTACTGATTACCGCAGTTTGCGCAACAGGCGTTGCCATTTCGCCACCCGAAGCAACGGGCATTAATACCTGTTCGCCATAAGATTCAATCCACACAATGGGTTCGCTGCCATCGGGTAACAGCCACTTTAAGCTGTTGCCCTCGCGCACAGGGGTTAAAACCGCCCCTGTTTCGTCAATCAACTCATATTGCGCCCCTGCCTGCGCTTGAATTTTGACCGCTTGAGCGGGGTTTAGTTTTTGTACGGTGCTATGACCGTTTACAGTGGTTTTTAGAGTATAGGTTTTCATGATGATTATTCCTAGACAATGGTCGTATCTGGATTGGAAGCAATGTTAAACAGGCAGCTCCCAACTTGAAAGCTGCCTGAACATCACGGTTTAAATCAGGCTGAAGCTGTTTTCGTCAATCTGCAAACCCGTGCCGATGGTGGCAAAATGTACGCTTTGACCATTGTTATCATAGTTTAATTTACCCGTTGCGCTGTCGTATTGGATATGCTGCATCACTTTGCCTGTTTCCAAGGCGGTAAACACATTTTGCGAAAGGGCGATGGTGTCTTCACCTACAGTAAAATCAGTAATGCTGTCCACATTGCCTTCCAGCAAATCACTGAATACAAAGGTATCACGCCCTTTTCCGCCTGTTAAGGTGTCGTTACCTGCGCCACCTTCCAAGCGGTTATCGGCGGCATTGCCTTTCAGTACATTTGCCACGGCGTTACCAACGGCGTTTACGTTGTCCGTGCCGTATAAATGCAGGTTTTCTACGTTTGCGCCCAAGGTATAGCTGATGTAGCTGTGAACAGTGTCGTTGCCTTCGCCAGCAGCTTCGGTAATGGTATCGGCTGTGTTATCCACCACATAAGTATCGTCGCCCACGCCACCACTCATTTTGTCTGCACCTGCTCCGCCGTCCAGATAATCGTTACCGCCACCACCGTTGATGGTGTCCTTGCCTTTACCGCCATAAATGGCATTAGCCGCATTGTTGCCTGTTAAGGTGTCGTCATAATCCGAACCAATCAGTTTTTCAATCTGCGTACCGTAACCGATAAAGGCTTGGTTTTGGGTGTAATTATCCAAACGCACTGCGCCCACGCCACCGTTAATGCTCACATTCTTAGGCAAACCAAAATAAGCATGGTTATCCAAATAAGTATATGGCGCAGTCATCAGGAAATTTTGGGTTTTCTCCCCTGCATAAATCCACGAACCGGGGGTTAAGTTGACGTTTACACCCTGTGTTTGGTCGGAAGCGTCAAAGGTGTCCACGCCGCCGCCGTCCCAAATATACACATCGCGCTCCACGCTGTGTCGGTTGGCAGGACGGAAACGGTACACGTCATTGCCTGTGCGCACATTGGGATTGACACCAAAGCGGTAGTGCAAAAACGCCACGTCAAAAATACCGAGCTGCGTTTCAGCAGTAGGGGTATCTTTATAAGCGATTAAGGAATTCAAAGCAGTGTCTTCTGCTTTTGGCATTTTTAGCAAACCAGATTCAGGATGTTGCAAGCCCAAGGAATGCAGTATCTCATGTAGCAAAATCTTCTGCGGATTATCGTCCAACAAAGATTTTCCTTTTTCTGTCAGATGCTTACCCATATACACACTGCCGCCGTAGTAGGCATGGGCATTGGTACCGCCTTTCACATTAGTCATATAAAAGCCAATGGCGACGTCCCAATAGTCGGCAGACGGTTTTTCTTCAAAACGGACATTGGCGTAGCTGCTAATATGCTCTAAAGCCTTTTTCACACCGGCAATATCGTTTTCGCTAAAGGCAAAATAGCGTCCATTGTTCTGATTAAAGATTTTATACGGCAACACCGCCTCTTTACTGAAATCAATCGGCGCATATTTAGTGTGATAGCTTGGGAATGCGTCGCCCCGCGATTCAACCATCAACGAGTTAATAAAATAGGGACGACCACCCTCAGTCTGGCTGTCAATCTTATGCAGACTGACAAATTCAGCAGACAATTCGGGTGCACGCGATAAATGCGCTTCGGTTGTTGCTTTGTCCACACCATCGCGGCGCAAGGCTGCCTGAACGCTGCCGTTATCTGCCAACAACTCGCTGTCCACGCTTTGGCGGAAACTTAAATCCTCCGCCACCACTGTGTTGAAAGTCTCTTTGCCCACCGTTAAAGTAACCGTATCGCCTGCTTTGGCATCGCCGCTTACTTTGCCGCTGATTTCTACACTTCTGCTTGTATCTGCCGACAAATTAAAGAAATTTTCGGCAATCGGCGTGTTCTCATCCAAAACGATATGGCTGGCATTCAGCTTGGGCGTTTCATTCGGTTGGGCGTAATACTTAAAGCCCGGATTCGTACTGGGAACAAGATTATAAATATTTTCATCTGTCTCAAATTCATAGCTGACCGCTTTGCCCTGAATAGACGGCAAATCGCTTTCGGCAATATCCACCACAAATTTTTGTGTTTGTGGGTCCACTACCGAACGATAGCTTTTATCGCCGATTTTGACGGTAACAGCATGCAAACGGTGTTTGTTGTAGCCCACAGCAAACGCGCCTTCCAGCTTCACCGTGCCACCAATGCGGATAAAGCCGCTATCAGGCATAACCGCAGGGTCAATCTGATTCAGATGAATCGCGGCGGATTCGGGTTTGGGTGTAGGTAGAACGGGTGGCGTGGGCGGTGGTGTAACAGGTGCATTTTCTACCTGATAGCTAACGGCAGCTTCCGCTTTACCTGTATTGCCCGCATCATCACGCAAGTTCATTTGCGCCTTCACTTCACGGCTGCCTGAAGCCGCCAATTCGCTGCCTTTAAACTCTACCGAAAATTTGCCATCTGCCTGAACGGTGGTTTGCACGACTTTGCCATTAGCAGTTAAGGTCAGCGCATCATTTGCCTTAAATTCGCCCGTTACCTTGCCCGAAACGGTTACGCTGTTTTGTGCTTCGGTATGGCTTAACACATTGTCGCCAGCAATCTTGTCCAACACGATTTTGGCAGAAGGGGCAAGCGTGTCCACACGGTAATCCGCTTTGGCACTGCTGTCCGCGCTGTTGCCAGCTTTATCCGTTACTTGTGCTTCTACGGTAATTTGATTATCACCCTGATTTTTCGCCAACTTGCTGCCTGCAATGCTGGTTTGCCAGCGATTGCCTGTAACGGTGGCATCGTGAGTTTCGCCGTTAATTTTTACGCTAACACGGGTGGCAGCAAGGTTCACATCACTGTCATGGTTCAGGCTGCCTGAAACGGTAACGGTGTTCAGACTGTCTTGATGATTCAGAATTTTGCCTTGATTGATTGTGTCGATAGCAATCACGGGCTGTTTCAGTTCGGTATCCACCTGATAAGCCTGCACCACGCTTTTTTCGGCACGGTTGCCGTTTGAGTCGCTTACTGTCAGCACGGCTTCAACTTGTTTGTACTGTGCCAGTTTGCTGCCGTCTGCTTCTACGTTGTAGCTGCCGTCTTTTACCACCGCATTTAAAGTTTCGCTGCCGATTTTGACCGCAACGGTAGCGGTTTCGCCGCTTTTGAGCGTACCGATACTGCCTGAAAGGATGATTTTTTCTTGTGATTCTTTATGGTTAATGATGTTATCTGCGGTAACTTTGTTCCACGTTAATGTGGCGTCAGGGTCCGCAATGGCAACGGTATAACCTTGGCTGTCGCTCACTTCGGCGGTATTGCCTGCTTCATCGCGCACATTGACACGGGCAATCATCACATGGCGACCGTCTGCCACCAGTTCACTACCATCAAATTCTACGGAGAATATGCCGTTTTGCACTACGGCGGTTTTGTCCACCGTACTGGCGCAGTTGGGGCAGCCGCAGGAAATAATCACTTCACTGCCATCTGCTACTTTTTCAGTACGTCCCGAAATACGGATTTTGCCTTGTGATTCGGTACGATTGATGATGTTGTCGCCAGTAATGGCATCCAAACTAATGGTGCCAGTCGGAGGTGTGGTCACAACACGGTAAGCGTGTTCAACCTTGCCTTGGGCGGTGTTGCCTGCTGGGTCGGCGGTATCTACTGTCGCGCTGATGCTTTGATGGTTAGCTAGGGTGTTACCATCTACTACCGCGCTAAATTCACCTTTGGCAACAGTAGCGCGATACTCTGCATTGCCTACGCGTAAAACCACGGTATCGCCGTCTTTGGCATTCTGCACACTACCTGAAACGGTAACCGCAGTTTGTTTCGATTCGGCAATGTTGATGATATTGTCGGCAGTAATGGGTTTGAGTTTAATGATAGGGGTAGCGATTTCAGTATCTACGCTGTAGGTTTTGGCTACGCTGTGACTGCCGCCCTTGCCACTAACGGTGGCGGTAATGCTGTTGGCATTTGCCAACACTTTGCCATCTACTGCTTGTGAGAAGCTGCCGTTTTGTATGGTGGTTTCTACATTGTGGTTGCCAATTTTTAACACCACAGTATCGCCATTCGCCGCATTTTTAACTGTGCCAGAAACAGTCACACTATCGGTGGCTTCAGCGTGGTTAAGGGTATTGTCGGCAGTAATGGCGTTAAGGATGATTTCAGGTTGGGCAACAGGTAAGGGCTTGCCTGCATCAGATTTGTTACCTGTTCCGCTGGGGGGATTAGAGCTATTTTGTGGGGTATGGTTTGGTTCGTTTGAACCACCGCCTTTACCGCCCGATGCAGCTGCGGCAATACCACCCACAGCCACCAAAGCCCCCGCACCCCACATCAAGGGACTACCACCTACTGTTTGAGCTGCGACTACTGTGGGGCTTTTAATTGCTACTGTCTCGCCAATGGGCGAGACCATTTCGCCACCCGAAGCAACGGGCATTAATACCTGTTCGCCATAAGATTCAATCCACACAATGGGTTCGCTGCCATCGGGTAACAGCCACTTTAAGCTGTTGCCCTCGCGCACAGGGGTTAAAACCGCCCCTGTTTCGTCAATCAACTCATATTGCGCCCCTGCCTGCGCTTGAATTTTGACCGCTTGAGCGGGGTTTAGTTTTTGTACGGTGCTATGACCGTTTACAGTGGTTTTTAGAGTATAGACCTTCATTATCATTCCTTTCGTAGATATTTGTTGGATAAACTAATTTTACGCCAACTTCCCTTGTCATTCAACACAGAAATCATCTATCAGCGTATTTGTCAATCAAAATTTCAGTTGAAATATCATAGACTGAAACAATCGTTCAAAAATCCATTAGCAATGCCTGTGCCAGATGTGGCAAAACTTGAAAACCAATAGGCAAAAGCGTAAAATTTACCTTATACGACAAACATCTATGAAAGGAAATTCAGTGAAAAACCTCACTCTGAAAACCACTGTAAACGGACGCACCACCGAACAGCCCTTAGGCACGCGCCCCGTGAAAATCCAAGCACAAGCAGGGGCACAATATGAGTTGATTGACGAAACAGGGGCGGTTTTAACCCCTGTGCGCGAGGGCAACAGCTTAAAGTGGCTGTTACCCGATGGCAGCGAACCCATTGTGTGGATTGAATCTTATGGCGAACAGGTATTAATGCCCGTTGCTTCGAGTGGCGAAATGGCAACGCCTGTTGCGCAAACTGCGGCAATCAGTAGTTCGGCAGCAGTAACGGCTCAAACAGTAGGTGGTAGTCCCTTGCTGTGGGGTGCGGGGGCTTTGGTGGCTGTGGGTGGTATTGCCGCAGCTGCATCGGGCGGTAAAGGCAGCGGCGGTTCATCCGAAACCAATCACAACAGCAAGCCATCATCACAACCGTCTAAAACGCCTCCTGTCATCACCTTAAATCCGATTACCGAAGACAATATCATCAACATCGCCGAGTCACAGCAAACCACCATTGTCGTTTCTGGGCGCGTAGCGCACGCAGAAGAGGGGGATCTCGTTGTGATAATGGTAGGACAAGCCCAATACCGCGAACGGCTCTCAGAGGGCAAATTTAGCGCCCTAGTGGACGCGCAGACTTTAGCCAACCATCAAAGCATCAGCGCCACGGTGGAAAATGCCAAGGGGCACACCACCTCAAATACAACGCAACACGCTTACCAAGTGGACACCGAAGCACCGCCGCAGCCCGTGTTAAGCATTGATGCCCTGACGGGCGACAATGTGATTAACCGCAGCGAGGCACAAGGCAGTGTGTCTGTTAGCGGGACGGCGCAAAATGTGGACAACGGCACAACGGTAACGGTGGTATGCGGTTGTCCCGTTTGCAGCGGGGTCAGCAAAACGGCAACGGTCACAGACGGGCGCTTCAGTGTGCTGTTTGACGGCAGCGATTTGGTGGCAGACGGGCATCACATGATTACCGCGCGTGTGTTGGTTAGCGATGAAGCAGGCAATACGGCACAGGCACAAGCTGTTCAAAACTACACCGTGGCATTGGAAAATTCTGCTGCTGTTATCGTGTGGGACGATATTGCAGGGGACAACATCGTCAATGCCGCCGAGTCACAAGGCAAAGTGACTTTGTCAGGGCAGATTGTTGGGCTGAAAGATGGCGAGACAGCCACGGTAACGGTTACCGTTGGCAATCAGAGCCATCAGGCACAAGTGGTCGGACAGCGTTTCAGTGTGAGTGTGGACGGTACGCAATTGGCAAACGGTAACCGCGCGATTGCCACGCTGCAGGTAAGCGATGCGGTGGGTAATCTCACCGAAAAAACCGCCGTGCGCGAATATGGGTACGACGTAGCGCCTCCCAGCGTGCAAATTACAGCCGATCCCATCCATCATGGCAAAACCCTCAACCAAGCCGACAGTCTGCAATCTGTGCGCATTTCAGGGCAGCTGCAGCACGGTTCTGATGTTAATCCTGCCGACACCCGTGTGACGGTTACGGTAAACGGCAAAACGCACTCAGCCACGGTAACAGGCAAGCACTGGCAAACCGACATCGCAGGCAGTGTTTTCGCACAACAGCAAGGCGACAACCGCATCAGCGTACAGGCACAGGTTAGTGACAAGGCAGGCAACCGTGCCGACAGCAGTACCACTGCCGATTATCGCGTGGATACTATTGCCCCATCCGTCCAAATTAGTCTTGACCCCATTGCCGAGAACGGTGTTTTGGAACATGGCGAACGTTCACAGATGCACACCTTGTCAGGCACAGTAAGCGGCGAATTTAGCGCAGGCAACACCGTTGTGCTGGATATTAACGGGCAAAGCCTGCAAACCACTGTTCACGCGGATGGGCGTTTTCAAGTTCAAGTTTCGGGTGAACAGTTGGCAGCAGCTGGCAGCCGCGCAGTCACAGCCCAAATTTCACTGCACGATGAAGCAGGCAACACGGGGCAAGCCGAAACTGCCGTCAGCTATCAGGTAGCAGATGTGCCCGTTCCTCCCCCAGTCGTACCCCTTGTTCCCCAAGTAGAGCCTGCACGTATCCAACTCAATCCGTTTGACGCCACTGCTGCCGACTTGCCCCGCCACATCCGCATTAGCGGGCATTTGGATTTGAAAGGCGATTTCTTGCTTGGGCAAAACAAAACCCGTGTGTATGCCATTACCATCCATATCGGCGATAAAAGCTACACCACCCACATTGACCGCAGCGACCAGAGTTTTGTGCTGTCTGTGCCTGAAGCCGATGTATCGACTCTAAACGGGCAAAACGTCCGTTACAGCTTTGACCAAGCCAACGTACTGTACAAGCTGAATAGCACCAACAGCAAACACGAAATCACCACCGTTCTGACCCCAGAACTGAAATCAGAAAACGTGGTTTTGGACGCAAACAGCCCCATTCAAAACGGCGTTTTCCGTGCGACTTTTCCTGAAAACACCGTTACCGTTTCCGGCAAAGTATCAGGCGAAGGTATTCAGGCAGGCGACAGTGTAGTGGTGGAAATCGGTAGTGAGCGTATTCAAACTGAAGTGGGTAGTGATTTAGGCTTTAGCGTGCAGGTAAACCGCGAATGGCTGGCAAACAGCAAGGGCATTTACGCCAAACTGCTGAAGCAAGGGGAAACGGCTGCGGAAACTGAAGCCTTGTTTGTGCCTGTTCCTGTAAACGGTAACAGTGAATTTGTCTCTGCTCATAGTCATCAAGATTTCCAAAAAAACGCCATGCCGTATTTTTTCAAGGCGCTGATGGTAGATGCTTGGGGCAATCCACCACCGCTTTATCACACTGCCAAAGCACCGTTTGGTACATCAGAAACGGCTGAAATCCACTACCGCTTCCGTGAAGCGCCACCACAATCTAAAACATTCAGCCCGATTAACCGTGATGCCGTGCGTCAATCCCTGTCTGTTTTCAGTAAATATGCCAATATCCGTTTTACCGAAACGGAAGATCCCGATAAAACCGATATTATTTATACCCTTAACGACTTAAAATCCGCTTATGGTTTGGCACAATACGGTGGCAACGTGCAATTGGGTACGATTTTGCTTCACAAAGGGGGAACCAAAAATTTGGCAAATCCCATTGGTACACAAACCATTTTGCATGAAACCCTGCATTCACTTGGCTTAAAACACCCGTTTCAAGGTCAATATCAGCTGCCCAAAGTAGAGAATCGTATTTCACTGACGGTGATGTCGTATTCCCATGATGTGAACAAACAGGATTTGGGTATTTACGATTTGGCATTTCTGCATTACCGCTTTGGCGTTAATCCCAATGTGCGTGCAGAAAACAATACCTACCGTTTTAAACCCGTTAACCCTGAAAGCAGTGATTTGGATATTTACCTGTGGGATGGTGGAGGTGTGGACACCTTTGACGCGTCTGACCAAATTCAGGGGGTAAATGTTAATTTAACGCCAGGTTCGTGGATTTATGCAAGCAAACAATCTGCCAATTTGGTTTACGACCCTGCCAATGATTTTACCAACCAGCAATATTTTGGTTTGGACCCATCTACCCGCATCTTGAGCGGTTTGGCAGACGCATTTAGCGAAAAATACGCCTATACCCATAACCAAGCCTTTATCGGCTACGGTACGCAAATTGAAAACCTGATGGGTTCTGCCTACAACGATGTTTTAACGGGTAACAACGCTGCCAATACCATTCAAGGTGGGGCTGGTAATGACATCATCAGCGGGGGAGCTGGTAATGATTACTTGGACGGTGGTTCAGGTATGGACACCATGCATGGTGGTACAGGTGATGATGTTTATGTCATTAATCAGCAGACTGACTCTGTTGGCGAGAATGAAAACGAGGGCGATGATACTGTGTACAGCTATGCGGATTATGTATTGGGCGAGCATGTAGAAAACCTGTATCTGTATGGTGCGGCACAAACGGCAACGGGTAATGCTTTGGACAATGTGTTGACGGGTAATGCATCAGACAACCGTTTGGAGGGTAAGGGTGGGAATGATACGCTGACAGGTGGTGAGGGACGGGATACATTCGTGTTCAGTGATTTGTTGTCTGTGGATACGGTAACTGATTTTGCTGTAGGCGAAGATACCCTTGCTTTGTCCCATGAGGTGTTTGTAGGGATTGCCGATACTGCTGATATTTTGAACAAGGTCAGTTATAACCAACAAAGCGGTCAGTTGAGCTATATGGACACATCTGGACAAAGCATTCACTTTGCCACATTGATGGCAGGTTTGCATTTGGATGAAAACAGCTTTAGTTTGATTTAAGCTTGTTTGGATTGGTCAGGAAAAAGCATTTGACGTGGGCGTAATGCCCACGTTTTTTGTTTGGGTTTAAACGATGGTTGGTGGTGGCTGCAAAAGGGTAAATTTCAGCAAAAAGTAGTAGTAAAAAATTTTGTCGTGGGACGGGCGTTTGTCGGTGCTGCCTACTACTACTATTTATATTTAAATACTTTAAATACTTTAGGAGGGCTGAAAGCCTTTATCCATGCGGCTTCCAGCGATTTAAGGTGTACAAAAATACAGAAAAGGTGTACAAAAATACAGAAAAGGTGTACAAAAGTACAAAATAAGTGGCTTTTTGTGTATTTTTGCAACCACCATTAAGTTTTTGTTTTAATTAAAATAAGTGAATTTTGAAAAATTTGATTTTTTTAGGTGTACTTTTTTACAAAATAAGTGGCTTTTTATTTATTTTAAAATACACTAAATTTTTTCAATGTTAATAATTTAATTTTAATATTAGAAATAAATTCATAATTTATAAGTTATAAATAATAAATAATTTTTAGATCCTATTTTGTTTTACATTTTTTAACTAAATAAATTTATTTTAAATCAATTAACTATAAAGGTGTACTGAAAAATAAATTAAGTGTAGTTTTAATTTTTAGTTAAGTACACTTTTTATTTTAATTAAAATCAATAAGTTAATTATATTTTTTATAAAGGTGTACCGATAAAATTTACAAGTGTATTTGTTAAGTATTAAGATATCCACTTTTAGGCAGAAAACGGTTAAAAATCGATGTCGGAACACAAATTTTTATCTGCGGCTTCGGCAGTGCGGGTGGCGCAGTCTTTGATTCATATCCAGCACAATATTTCATTGCAGCAGTACAAAATTTGGCTGATTTTGCTGCGCTACTATCAGGCAAATTTGCACAATATGCGGGCGTTTGACGACAATGGTTTTTGTGTGATTTCCAATCTTGAAATCGCCGAAAGCCTGAATGTAACGCAGCAGTCGCTGCAAAAAATGCTGGATAATTTGGATGCCATCCGTAAGGAAACTTTGGTGTTGAATTATTTGAATAAAGACAATATGGGGGTTTCGCGGGTAACGGGATTTTTGTCAGAATTTGAAATTCATCAGGAAACGGCAACGGTGGGATTTAAGTTGCCAACCATTGTCCAAGATGTGTTGTTAACGGAAAACTTGGGCTTAAAACAATGGTTTTTATTGTTAAATTGGGGGATTTTTTCTAGTTTTAACAATAAATATGAGGCGATTATTTACAAGCTGTGCAAGGATTATCAGGGGGTGGGGAAAACGGGTGTGTTGGATTTGGACAGGCTGCGGGAATATTTGGGATTAAAATCTGACCAGTATGTCAGTTTTAAGGAATTGAACCGTAAGTGTATTAAGGTGCCTGTGGAGAATTTGAACGCACATGAAATTTGCGATATTGATGTGGGGGTGGAATACATCAAACGCGGCAGAACGGTAACGGGTATCCGATTTATGATTTCGCCGCGCCAATCAGCGATTTTGGAGGGCTTGCCGAAGGTGGAACACGACACCCCTGCCCCGCAGGAACAGGTGTTTCAGCAGGCGCGTATTGCCATTCCGTTTGACAAGCAGCAACAGTATTTGTCGCAATATTCGCCTGAGCAGATTGAGCGCATTATTGAGCGGGCAAATGCGTTTTGTGATCAGTGCAAACGGCAAAAAAAACCGGTAAATATCGGGGGAATTTATCATAAGGCGTTTGCGGACAACTGGGGGGATACCTTGGAACTGCCTGCCCGCTCCGAGCCTGTTTTTTGCGAATGGAGCGATATTCCCCTCAATACCCATTTCCGCCATGAAAACGGCAGTATGTGGTATAAGCGCACGGGGGATTCATTGTTTAATCTTTCTGAAAACAAAAGTTTGCCTGCCACGTTTACCATGATGCTGATTAAACAGGGGGTGTTGATGTGGGTAGATGAACCTGATATGTCGGAACAAGCCTTTATTCAGTCTGAAACCGAACAAAAAGATTCGTCCAAAGCACGGGCATTGGCTATTTTGGCGCGTTTGAATCGGGAACAGCGCCAACAGGCGGGACAACAGATTTTAAGAAGTGTGTCGCCTGCGTTTAAAGAAATGATTAAAAATTATATTGAACGGGATAATTTGGAAAGTTTAATCGGGCGTTTTAAAGAGTGCTATCCGGTTTTTGAAGGTTTTAACCATGTTTTGCTGTCTGATTCGGGTCAGACCGTGCCGGAAAAAACCAAAGACCATGAGCAAACGTTCTCTGTTGCCGTTACGGAAGAAACGGAAAAACGGCAACGCTATATTCAAATGCTGAAAAAAGGCTTGATTACCGTTGAAGAATTTGAATTGTTGATTCAATAATCGTGTGCATTTTCGCGTCCGCGAAAAATTATTCCTTTTCAATACAGG